>NZ_CEYEMI010000007.1:0-77684 GCF_982810325.1 Paraperlucidibaca sp. | reverse complement strand
GATGGCGACGACGACAAAGATGGCGTTGCTAACAGCGCTGACAAATGCCCAGGCACACCAACCAATGTGGTTGTGACTGCTGATGGCTGCACGAAAGAACTAGTTGAAACAGTTAGCCGTGAAATGCGCGTGCTGTTCGATACTGACAAATCAGTTGTGAAACCTGAGTTCCATGACGAAATCGAAGGCATTGCAAAACTGCTGAAAGAATACCCAGCAGCTACTGTTGAAATCCAAGGCCACACTGACTCACGCGGCACCGCTTCGTATAACGATGCCCTGAGCCAACGTCGTGCCGACGCCATTGCTAACGTACTGACCAAGACCTACGGCTTGTCCGCAGATCGCATCAGCTCGAAAGGCTACGGTGCTGCACAACCAGTTGCCGACAACAAAACTGCTGAAGGCCGTGCTAAAAACCGTCGCTCAGTAGCTGTTGCTCAAGGCGAAGTGAAAGTTACCGTTAAGAAGTAATTCCTAACGCGTAATGCAAAAAAGCCACCTTCGGGTGGCTTTTTTATACTCGAACTTCCACACATTTAATCAGCACAAGAATTGTGGCAATAGTTCAGGTATACTTTGCGCCCAATTTTTGACCGCCGCGCGAGACCTATCTTGTCTATCAAGCAAATCCGAAATATCGCTATTATCGCTCACGTTGACCATGGCAAAACTACGCTCGTCGACAAGCTGCTACAGCAATCGGGCACCTTCGGCGATCGCGGCGGTGATGTCGAGCGCGTCATGGACTCCAACGATTTGGAGAAGGAACGCGGCATTACCATTTTGGCAAAAAACACTGCCATCAAATGGACTGACCCGCGCGATGGCCAAGAGTACGGCATCAACATCGTCGACACCCCAGGCCACGCCGACTTCGGTGGCGAGGTTGAACGCGTACTGTCGATGGTCGATTCTGTCTGCCTCTTGGTTGACTCGGTTGATGGCCCAATGCCACAAACCCGCTTCGTGACCATGAAAGCCTTCGCTCGCGGCCTCAAGCCCATCGTTGTGCTTAACAAAGTTGATCGCCCAAGCGCTCGCCCACATTGGGTTATGGACCAAGTTTTCGAATTGTTCGACAACTTAGGCGCTACCGATGAGCAGCTCGACTTTCCTGTCGTCTACGCATCTGGCCTCAACGGCATCTCTGGCTACGAAGCTGACAAGCTCGGCACCGACATGACGGCGTTATTCCAAACCATTATTGATCGTGTTGCGCCGCCAGAAGTCGATGTTGACGGCCCATTCCAGATGCAGATTTCATCACTCGATTACAACAGCTATGTTGGCGTTATCGGCATCGGTCGCATCACTCGCGGTCGTGTCAAAACCAATACGCAAGTCACCATCGTCGATAGCGAAGGCAAAAAGCGTAACGGCCGTATTTTGCAAATCATGGGCTATCACGGCTTAAACCGAGTTGAAGTGCCAGAAGCAGATGCAGGCGACATCATTTGCGTCACCGGCATGGAAGGCTTAGGCATTTCCGACACACTGTGCGACCCACAGTGTGTTGAAGCATTGCCATTGCTCTCCGTCGACGAACCCACCGTGAGCATGACATTCCAAGTCAACAACTCACCATTTGCCGGTCGTGAAGGCAAGTATGTGACCTCGCGTAACATCAAAGATCGCCTAGAAAAAGAGCTTATCCATAACGTCGCTCTGCGCGTTGAGCCCACCGACAGCCCAGACCGATTCAAAGTCTCAGGCCGTGGCGAGCTGCATTTGTCGGTGCTCATCGAAAACATGCGTCGTGAAGGTTTCGAGATGGGCGTGTCACGCCCTGAAGTAATTTTCAAGGAAGTCGACGGTGTGAAATGTGAGCCCTTCGAAAATGTCATTTTCGACGTTGAAGAGCAGCATCAAGGCGGCGTCATGGAGCAAATGGGCACACGCCGCGGCGACATGACCAATATGATTCTCGACGGCAAAGGTCGTATTCGTATTGAAGCCACAGTGCCTTCGCGCGGCCTCATCGGCTTCCGCTCCGAGTTCTTAACCATGACCTCCGGCACCGGCATCATGACCGCCAGCTTCTCGCATTATGGCGCATTGAAATCAGGCGATGTCGCTAAGCGTCAAAATGGCGTACTAATCTCCATGGTGCAAGGTGTCGCTCTCGGCTACGCCCTGTGGAACTTGCAAGAACGTGGTCGCCTCCATATTGGCCCACAAACTGAAGTCTATGAAGGCATGATCATTGGCCTGAACTCACGTAACGATGACATGGCGGTTAACCCCACCAAAGCTAAACAGCTGACCAACGTTCGTGCTTCCGGCACAGATGAAAACATTGTGCTGACTCCGCCAATTCGTTTCACATTGGAGCAGGCGCTAGAGTTCATTGAAGATGATGAGCTAGTCGAAGTGACACCGAAGTCCATTCGTCTGCGCAAGCGTCACCTGACCGAAACTGACCGTAAGCGTGCCAGCCGTAACTAAGCTTCACGCTCTACGCTCCAACAAAAATGCCGCTTAATTAGCGGCATTTTTGTTTGTGCTTTAAGCGAAGGCTTAAGCCAACGTCATCAAAGCATCCTTAAACCATTCCGGCATAGGTGTTTTACGCCCCGTTTCTGGGTTAACGCACACTTGAATTGTCTCGGCCTCGGCAGCCACTCGCTGCATTTGCTCACTGAACAAAGCGTAGTGAAAAACAACCTTGTCCTCACCCGCAAGCTCGGCACGCACGCCAATGTGTAGCGTATCTGGGTAGACTACTGGCGCTTTATAGCGGCAACGCGCATCAGCAATAACCAAGCCCGTGCCCTCTTCAAATAGTCGAGGGAAGATTCCCATCTGCTCCATCAGCGTTAGTCGCGTATTTTCTAAATACTTAAAATACACCACATTATTGACGTGATTGAGCGCGTCCATGTCGCCCCATTGCACCTTGGTCGAGAGCACCATGGGATACGCTGCTTGCAAGGCCTCTAACGACGCCGGACCGCGGGTTGCTGGTGCAGAGCTCACGCCGGCTTCTCAGGCGTCCAACCACTGGCCCGCTCATAGTCATCGCCGCTTAAGTATTTTTCTAGCTGCTCATCTAAAAATGCTTTCGCTTGCGGATCGAGCACGCTTAAACGGTTTTCGTTAATCAGCATGGTTTGGTGACGAAGCCACTGCATCCAAGCCTCTTTAGACACGGTGTTGAATAACTCTTGGCCACGCTCACCGGGGAATGGCGCAAACGCCATTCCTTCCAGTTCTTGTTTGAGTTTTCGGCAATAAACCATGCGCGTCATGAACTCGCCTCCAGGCGCGCGCCTAAGCGCTGCAATAATGAATAAATGGGCGCGGGGAAACCTAGCGCCGGTAGATCGGAGAGTGTAACCCAGCGACCGGCAGCTTCGGAAACCGCCAAACTCGAAGTGGCCTGAATAATCACAGGCTTAATGTTTAAACGAAAATGCGAAAACACATGCACAAACTCAGGCAGGCTTTCGGCTTGCGTAGGCAATGGCGTATCGCTCGGCCATTCTGGGAAGCTCCAGAGGCCGCCCCAGATGCCTGAGCTTGGTCGCTGAGCCATCCATGCTTGATCATCATGCAAATGAATCGCTAGCGTGACCTCACGCAGTGGCACGGGCTGTTTTCGTTGCTTTTCGGGATAGCGCGTGGGCTCGCCTTGAGCGTAGGCAATACAGCCATCTTGCACAGGGCAGCGCTCGCAGGCCGGCTTAGTGCGCGTACACAGCGTGGCGCCCAAATCCATCATGGCTTGCGTGTAGTCTCCGCAGCGCTGAGTCGGCGTTAAGGCGTCGGCCAGAGACCAAAACTGCGTTGCTACTGCGGCCTTCGCCGGATCGCCCGCAAGTGCGTGATAACGCGCCAAAACTCGCTTCACATTGCCATCGAGAATGACCGCACGCTGACCAAAGCCAAGTGATAAAATGGCACCGGCGGTGGAGCGACCGATGCCGGGCAATGCCACTAACTCATCTAAACTCGCCGGCAGCTGCCCGTCGTGACGCTCACAGGCTAGCAGCGCTGCCTTGTGCAAGTTTCGCCCACGCGCGTAATAGCCAAGCCCTGTCCAATGATGCAAAACATCATCGATAGAGGCGCTAGCAAGATCGGCGAGCGTCGGAAAACTTGCCATAAAGCGCTGAAAGTAGGGCAGAGCGGTACTGACTTGGGTTTGCTGCAGCATGATCTCCGATACCCATACGCGATATGGGGTGACGTTTTGCTGCCATGGCAAATGCTTGCGGCCGGCATGGTCGAACCATGCCAAGACCGCATCAGAAAAATTAACGTTTGAAGAGGTCAAAGATTTGCTTCACAGCCTCTTTTTGCGCGGGATCGAGCTTCTCTGTGAGCTTTTCCTCTAATTTACCTTTTTGCTTTTCAACTTCTTCGCCTAAACGAGCCTTGGCAATTTGCCCAACAATGCCCTCCATACCGGCTTTGTCTAGGCCGCAGAGTGTGGCTAGGCTGCCTTGCAAATTACCATTGCAACGAACTGGGATGGCGTATTCAGCCATCTTGGCGTTTTTCTCGCCCCAGTACTTTTTGTCGAGCTTGAGCTGAAAGCGGTAGTCGACATCGTTGGTCTGCAAGTTATATGTGCCTGCGCCAGCAACTTGCATATCCTTGAGGTCGGCCTTCATTGACTCGTTGCGCACCACGCCTTGGTCAAGTGTGATGTCGCCTAATAGGCTAACGATATCGGTATTGCCGATTTTCGACTTCAGCTCTTCGCTGTTATGGCCAGTCAGCATTGGCAGCAGCGCCTGATATTTGCCGAGGGCGTTAAATAGCGCATCGCGGATATTCACGCCTTTAATCACGCCATCATTTAGGCGCAATGTGTTCGGGCCTTTAGCTGAGCTGATCCACTCATCAGTAGTGTTGCCGCGTACCGTGACATTACCATTGAAGTTCATGCGGCCAGCAAACACATCCTGTTTCAAGGCTTTTTGCGCAATGGGCCCGAGGTCGATTTTGTTTAGCGTAGGCTTCAGTGTGATCACTGGCTTGGCACCCCGAACATCGATATTAGCGGGAACACTGAAGCTGCCATCAGCCACTTGGCCACGGAACTCGCTGACATTAACTAGGCCATCGCGGGCGGTTGCAGCCAAGCTTAGTTGCGTGATCGGGTAGCTCATAATCGTGAGCGCGCCGGCTTTCAGGCCGATGTCGAGATTTTGCTCGCGCAATAACTTAACTGGCAAAATTGCTTCTGCGGCTTTTTTAGCCTGACCTTTATCTGCTGGCGTTTTATCAGTCAGCGCTTTTTCAGGCGGCAAATAATTATCGGCATTGAGCTTGTCGAGATTTAATCGAGCATAGATGCGTGCCTTCGGTAGCTCACGTACACCCGCCTCACCAGTAATATTGCTGCCATCGAGTGCAATGCGCAGATCTTTTGCCAAGACATTGCGCTCATCACCACTGATATTCGCGCTCAAGCTGACATTACTCAGCGCTTTTGGATCTTTTGTCACTGGCGGCGTAATGCCTAAATTTGCCATGACATCGCGCGGATTAAAGCTATTGGTGCTGAGCTTACCGCTGGCGCGCATGCCGTCGGTGATATTAGCGGCGCCATTGACTAGTGCCGGCAACTTCACTGATACATTGGCCTCTAAGCGAATTTTGTCCAGCGTCGCTACTAGCTTCGGCACAGTGATATCGCCGAGTTTCCAATTTGCATTTACTGAGGTGTCTAGCGTTACGGCTATGGGCTTTGTCAGCGCCTTATCTGTCACTGTCGTGGTTAATTTTAACGGATTAACCACGGCTTCGCCTTTAGCGATATCAGCCTTAATGTCTGCATTAATGGTCGCGCTAATCGGCGCAGGGCGAGTCGGATCGGCGTAGATGACGTCCAATACCATGCCATTAATCGCGTGTTGCTGCGCTTCAATATCAACATCGATAGATGCTGCTTTCAGAGCAATCGATATCGGCGCCGGCAACATATTGCCAGACAGCGCGCTATTGAGCGTGAGATCTTCAATGTGCGGCTTTTTAGCATCCAGGTTGAGAGTAACAACTGCGTTCAAACTATTTTCAGCGGTGACTTTCTTACCGGCTTCATCAGCTTGGGTGACATTAAAGCTGGCAGAAAGTGGAAATGCCTTTTCAGGATCGATGTCTGTTGCATGCACCGTGACCTTATCAACTGTGCGCGTTACGCCCGCCTTTTTATCAACCAAGGTTAGCTGCGTATTGGTGATATCTAAGCTCTCAATATTGAACTTTACTTCTTTTGAAGTGTCATCTTCATCTGGGCTTTTCAGCTTAGCCAGCAAGGTATCCCAGCTAGTTTTGCCATCGGCATATTGCACGAAGCGCACATTGGCACCATCTAGCGATACCGCATCGACAGAGGCTTGGCCATCTAGCAAAGGCATTAGCTCAACCGACACGCTGGCTTGCTGTACGGCAACCAGTGTCTCGCCTAGAGCAGGGTCTTTTAGGCTAGTTTCGCCAAGAGAAATACCAATGCTCGGATATAGCTTCCAGGCTAAATCTCCAGTTAGCTGAAGATCCATGTCGGTCTTTTTCTTCACTACGTCGGTGAGCGCTTGCTTGTAATCGTTGGGGTCGAGGACAAATAACACATAGCCCGCCAGCGCGGACACGCTGAGCAGCACCATGGCCACGATCCCGGCAATCCATTTTAATAAGCGCTTCATATACTCTCCTAGCAAAAGACGACCTGCTGATGGTTAACGACTCTACCGTGCTGCGGATGACCTCGCCAGTCCTACATCTTATGCCCGAGCGTAGAAAATAGGGTTTGACAGTCGCGATGCTAAATCTCACAATTCTAAGAATCATTCTCATTTATAACGTTGAGTTGCCGTGCGTCTCTCTGAACTTTCGCGTTTTCAAACCGCTGTGGTCGAGCAAGTAGAGGCTATCGGCCCTGCTGACAATATTGCCCAGCGCCTTGGCGTTATTGGCTTTGTGCCCGGCGAAACGGTGCGCATAACCGCCACCGGCCCCGTTGGTGGCGATCCATTATTGGTGCAAATTGGCTTTACGCGCTTTGCTCTGCGCCGTAGCGAGGCCTCACGCGTGATCGTCTCACTGGTTCAGTTATGACAGATATTTCTCGTATTGCTCTAGTCGGCAACCCTAATTGCGGCAAAACCTCGCTGTTTAACCAGCTCACTGGCACGCGTCAAAAAGTCGCAAACTACGCCGGTGTCACGGTTGAACGCAAAGAAGGCCGCATCCTTTTGCCATCAGGCGGGCAAATGCTGGTGCTCGACCTACCGGGCGCCTACAGCCTCAATGCCACTAGTCCAGACGAGGCGATCACCCGCGCTGTTTGCCTTGGCGAGCTTGCCGATGAGCCAGCGCCTGACCTTATTGTCTGCGTTGCCGATGCCACCAACTTGCGCCTGCATTTGCGCTTTGTGCTTGAGGCGATGCGCTTAGGTCGCCCCATGATTTTGGCACTAAACATGATGGATGCTGCGAAACGCCGCGGCATTACCATTGATGTTGCTGCGCTGAGCGCGACACTGGGCATTGAGGTCGTAGAAACGATAGCTACACGCCGCGATGGCGTAAATGCGCTGCTGCAAACGCTAGATAAGCCTCTCACTCGCCAGTTACCAGAGCCTGTTGCCGGCGACTTGCACCAGGCTGTGCGCGATATGTTGGCCGCCTGCGTGATCATGCCGCGCACCACCGATGCTCGCGACGACGCCATCGATGGCGTGGTACTGCACCCAATTTTCGGCTTAGCGCTGCTGGCGATATTGATGTTTTTTATCTTCCAAGCGGTGTTCTCTTGGGCCGAACCTTTCATGAATGGCATCGAGTTCGGTATTGGTGAACTTGGCGCCCTCAGCACGCAATCATTGCCCGATGGCCTTTTGCGCAGCTTACTCAACGACGGCATTTTCGCCGGCGTCGGCAGCGTATTAGTGTTCTTGCCGCAAATTCTCATCCTGTTTTTCTTCATTCTGCTGCTCGAAGAATCCGGCTATTTGCCGCGCGCCGCATTTTTGCTCGACCGCCTGATGTTCAAAGCCGGCCTCACTGGCCGCGCCTTTATTCCACTGCTGTCGAGCTTCGCCTGCGCCATCCCTGGCATCATGGCCACGCGTAGCATTTCCGACCCGCGCGATCGCCTCACCACCATCATGGTCGCACCGCTGATGACGTGCTCTGCGCGCCTACCGGTCTACACCGTGCTAATCGCAGCGTTTATCCCTGCGCAGACGGTTTGGGGCTTTTTAAACCTGCAAGGCATCGTCTTATTCACCTTATATTTCGGCGGCATCGCCAGCGCCTTACTGGTCGCCTACGTAATGAAATGGCTGCAATCTGACCGCAGTGAGCACGCACTATTGCTCGAATTGCCCAGCTATCGCCTGCCAGACTGGCGCAGCATTGCCATCGGCCTTTACGAGCGCATGTTGATCTTCGTTAAGCGCGTTGGTGGCATCATTTTCGCCGTCACCATGCTGCTTTGGTTCTTAGCCAGCTTCCCTGGTGCGCCAGCCGATGCAGTTGGACCTGCCATCGATTACAGCTACGCCGGCCAACTCGGTGCCTTTTTAGCGGTGATTTTTGCGCCTATCGGCTTTAACTGGGAAATATCCATCGCCCTAGTGCCCGGCCTAGCCGCGCGCGAAGTCGTCGTTGCAGCACTGGGCACGGTCTACTCCATGTCTGGCAATGAAGACTTGGTCGCCAATCAACTCAGCACGCTAATTTCTCAGCAATGGTCGTTGGCCACCGGCTTATCACTCTTGGTTTGGTTTGTTTTCGCGCCCCAATGCTTATCTACCCTAGCCACCGTGCGCCGCGAAACTGGCTCATGGCGTATCGTAGGCATCATGACAGCCTACTTGTTTGGACTTGCTTACTTGGCATCATTCATTACCTACCAACTAGCCCTGGCCCTGCTATGAACGCCGAACTCCTGCTGCAATGGTTGGTGATTGCGCCGCTGATGCTGTGGAGCACCTGGCGGGTGGCAAAGCAGTTTGCGCCAAGGAGCATAGCGGCCATGCAAAATCGCTTCGCCCAAGCGTTGGTCAAGCGCGGCTATCCGAGAGTAGGTAGTTGGATGCAAAGTGGTAGTACGGATGCAGGCTGCGGTAGTGGTTGCTCTAGCTGCAATGCTTGCGGGCCATCAACACCTGAGATAAAAGATACGCCTGTGCAATGGCGCGATACCGGTCCACGCTAAACGAAGAAGAAATGCCTGGAGCGGATGGTGGGAATCGAACCCACGGCTCTAGCTTGGGAAGCTAGGGTATTACCATTATACGACACCCGCATGACGCGGCAGGTGCATGCTAGAGCGTCATTGTAGCGATGCACCTAGCCGCGGTCGAGAAGCAAGTTTACTTATCTAGACCAGCCTCTACGGCTACATCTAGCGCTGCATAATCCTCACTACTCAATACTCTCCGGCCCGCCGCACTTTCTTGTGTGCGCATGCAGGTCGCCAATTGCGCCAAGACATCGCGACCCATGGTTGCCGGGTGGATGGCAAAGCCACTGAGGTGGCGCGCATCATCGCTACCAATAGCCCACGCAGCAGCGATAGGCTTGGTGTTAAACCAGCCAACATAAAGCGTGGCATCTGGGCTTGGTGCTTTTGCACTCAGCGCCGGCTTAAAGCGCGCTAAACGCTCAATAAGTTCAGGCTCAAGTGGTAAAGAATGGACTCTGGCGATCAGCGGCATGACATCGGCTCGTTAGGCTTTTGCCAAGTGTAGAGCATGACAGCGCGCACAGGCCATGCAGTTTCGCGCGCGCGGGGCTATAATACTTTTTTCGCTAACCAAGTAGAGGATGGGCATGAGCGCTCGCCAAGCAGAAGTGGTGCGTAACACGAGAGAAACTAAGATTCGCGCACGCGTGAATCTCGATGGCACAGGCCAAGGCAATCTGAATACTGGCATGGCTTTCCTCGACCACATGCTCGACCAAGTTGTGCGTCACGGCCTCATCGACATCGATATCACCTGCGATGGTGATCACTTCATCGATGATCACCACAGTGCCGAAGACTGCGGCATCACACTAGGCCAAGCCTTTGCGCAGGCATTAGGCGATAAAACCGGTGTCCGTCGTTATGGCCACGCTTATGTGCCGCTAGACGAAGCATTGTCGCGCGTAGTGATCGATCTTTCCGGTCGTCCTGGCTTAGAAATGCACTGCGAATTTACACGCAGCAGCATCGGCAGTTTCGACGTCGATCTATTTTTCGAATTCTTCCAAGGCTTCGTCAATCATGCTGGCGTGACTTTGCACCTTGACAATCTGCGCGGCAAAAACTCGCACCATCAAGCCGAAACGCTGTTCAAAGCCTTCGGTCGCGCACTGCGCATGGCTGTTGAGCTTGACCCACGCATGAGCGGCCAGATGCCATCGACTAAGGGCTCGCTGTGACCTCAGTTGCCGTACTCGACTATGGCATGGGCAATCTGCACTCGGTCGCGAAAGCGCTAGAGCATGTTGGCGCCACAAAAGTGGTAATCACTGACGATGTTGCGATCATTCGCGCCGCTGACCGCGTGGTATTGCCCGGTCAGGGCGCGATGCGCGACTGCATGGCGGCGATGCATGAACACGGCATCGCCGATCTAGTCGATGAGCTCATCCACAGCAAGCCTTTACTCGGTATCTGTGTTGGCATGCAGGCCATGCTCACGCGCTCTGATGAAAATGGCGGCGTCGATGGCCTCGGCTTATATCCTGGCCACGTGAAATTTTTCACCGACGTGCCGGCCGTTGATGCGCAACGCCTAAAAGTGCCGCACATGGGCTGGAACACCGTGAGCCAAGTGCGCGAGCATCCACTCTGGGATGGCATTGCCGATGGCTCACGCTTCTACTTTGTCCATAGCTATTACTGCCAGCCAGATGATCCTGCGCTTAGCGTCGGCAGCTGTGATTATGGCCTGCCATTCTCCTGCGCCATCGCTAAAGATAATGTCTTCGCTGTGCAATTTCACCCCGAAAAAAGTGCGCACGATGGCCTGCGCCTGCTACAAAACTTTTTACGTTGGAACCCCTAATTTATTCGCTGGCCGCTGAGCCGTTGCGCTGGAGCATTCGATGTTAATTATCCCCGCCATTGACCTCAAAGACGGCGCCTGCGTTCGTCTAAAACAAGGCCGCATGGAAGACGATACGGTGTTTTCCGACGACCCCATCGGCGTTGCAGCGCAGTGGGTTGAGCAGGGTGCCCGCCGCCTGCATTTAGTCGACCTTAATGGCGCTTTCGCTGGCGAACCAGTCAATGGCGAAATCGTGCGTGCAATTGCCACGCGCTGGCCAAAATTGCCGGTGCAAATCGGTGGTGGCATTCGCTCATTAGAGACCATCGAGGCCTATGTTCGCGCTGGCGTGTCGTATGTCATTTTGGGCACAAAAGCAGTGAAAGAGCCTGCATTCGTGCGCGAAGCCTGCCGCGCATTTCCGGGCAAAATCATTGTCGGCATCGATGCTAAAGATGGCTGGGTTGCCACCGATGGCTGGGCTGAAGTTTCCAGCGTGCAAGCTGTCGATCTGGCACGCCAATTCAAAGCCGACGGCATCAGCTCCATCGTTTACACCGACATCGCCCGCGACGGCATGATGCAGGGAGTTAACGTCGAGGCCACAGCCAAACTCGCTCGCGATTCGGGTCTGCCCATCATCGCCTCTGGCGGCGTGACTAACTTGGATGATATTCGTGGCTTGCTTAAAGTCCGCGGCGACGGCGTGATTGGCACTATCACGGGCCGTGCGATTTACGAAGGCACGCTGGATTTGGCAGAGGCACAGGCTTTAGCTGACGCCTAAGATTCACGAACTAAAGCCAAGCTCAGATTTTGTGCTTTTTGACACACCAAATAAGGACTTTCCATGAGCGACTTGCCCGCCTGCCCAAAATGCCAATCGGTATACACCTACGAAGATGCCGGCAATTATATTTGCCCTGAATGCGCACACGAGTGGTCGACAGTCGCCGTAGAAGCTAGCGATGACGTACGTGTGATCAAGGACGCTAACGGCAATGAGCTCAACGATGGCGATACCGTGACAGTGATTAAAGACCTGAAGATTAAGGGCACGTCGCTGGTAGTGAAGGTTGGCACGAAAGTGAAAGGCATTCGCTTAGTCGATGGCGACCACGACATCGATTGCAAAATTGACGGCATCGGCGCCATGAAGCTGAAGTCGGAGTTTGTGAAAAAGGCCTAAGGCTTTAATTCATCTTTGCAAAGCTGCTCGTCTAGCGCGCAGCTGCCGCTTTTAAGCTCAAAGCCACCGCCTCTGCAATCTTAATACCATCGACGCCGGCAGATAAAATTCCGCCGGCATACCCCGCACCCTCACCGGCTGGGTACAAGCCCTTGGTATTGATGCTCTGCATATCGGCACCGCGCTTAATGCGTATTGGTGACGACGTGCGCGTCTCGACACCGGTCAATATCGCGTCATTCATGGCATAGCCACGAATCTGCTTATTAAATGCCGGCAAGGCCTCACGAATGGCTGCAATTGCGTACTCAGGCAGACTTGCATCCAGCTCGCCGAGCTTCACACCGGGCTTATAGGATGGTTCTACACTACCCAATGCGCTCGATGGTCGCTGCGCGATAAAGTCGCCAATAAGCTGTGCCGGCGCATCGTAATTGCTGCCACCAAGCAGATAGGCCTGCGACTCCCATTGCCGCTGAAAATCGATGCCGGCGAGTGGGCCGCCGGGATAGTCTTCGGGCGTGATGCCGACCACGATGGCACTATTGGCATTGCGCTCATTGCGCGAATACTGGCTCATGCCGTTGGTCACGACCATCTCAGGCTCAGACGAAGATGCCACCACCGTGCCGCCAGGGCACATGCAAAAGCTATACACCGAGCGGCCATTTTTGGCGTGATGCACTAGCTTATAGTCCGCCGCACCTAAAATTGGATGACCCGCCTGCGGCCCGAAGCGGCAAGCATCGATCATCGATTGTGGATGCTCAGCGCGGAAGCCAATAGAGAAGGGCTTAGCTTCAACATATACGCCACGCGCGTGCAGCATCTTAAAGGTGTCGCGAGCACTATGGCCAATCGCCAACACGACATGGTCACTGCGAATTTGCTCGCCGCTAGCCAGCGTGACGCCGCGCACTTGGTCATTCTCAATATGCAAATCTTCCACGCGCTGATTAAAACGAACCTCGCCACCAAGATCGATGATGTTTTGTCGCATCTGCTCAATCATCGTGACCAATTTAAAGGTGCCGATATGTGGCTTGCTGACGTATAAAATCTCCGCTGGCGCGCCGGCTTTAACAAACTCGGTCAATACTTTGCGGCCGTGATGCTGTGGGTCTTTAATCTGGCTATAGAGTTTGCCATCGGAGAAAGTGCCGGCACCGCCTTCGCCAAACTGCACATTGGACTCGGGCTCTAGCACGCGTTTGCGCCATAAGCCCCAGGTGTCTTTGGTGCGTTCGCGCACGGCTTTACCACGTTCGAGTACGATGGGTTTTAGGCCCATTTGCGCCAAAATCAACGCAGCGAAAAGTCCGCATGGACCAAAGCCAATGACGATAGGGCGCAAGAAGTCTTCGCTTGGTGCGTCCGTGACAAATTGATAGGTCGTATCAGGCGACGGGCCAATATGCACATCATTGGCCAAGCGCAGCAACACAGCGGCTTCGTTGCTCACGTTCACATCGAGACTATAGATAAGCAAAATATGGCCGCGCTTACGGGCATCGTAGCTGCGCTTATAGACGTTAAAGCTGAGCAGATCGCTGGCTGCAATGCCCAGCCGCAAGACAATGGCTGAATGCAGCGCTTCGTCTGTGTGCTCTAAGGGCAGCTTTAGGTCGGTTAGTCGCAGCATGATGATTCTCTTCGTATCTTGTGGTGCGCGTGTTGTCGTCGCATTTTATGGCTTAGCGCTAAGTCTAAATTTCCGAGCACGCGTTATAGGCTGCGAATATACAGCGCCTCAACCTCAGCGCGCGCCCACGGTGTACGGCGCAAAAAAGTCAGGCTAGATTTGATGCTGGGATTGTCTTTAAAACAGCGAATATCTACCACGCGGGCCATTTCCGCCCAGCCATACTTCGCGTGCAAATGCGTCACTATGCTTTCCAATGTGATGCCTTCCAGCGGGTCTTTGCTACGTTTGTCGTTCACAGCCACCTCTTAGGCAAATTGCCCAGCGGCATGGCCAGATGCCCATGCCCATTGAAAGTTATAACCACCAAGCCAACCAGTCACGTCGAGCACTTCGCCAATAAAATACAGGCCTGTTTGGCGCTGACTCTCCATGGTGCGCGAGGATACCTCATTGGTCGAAACTCCGCCCAAGGTCACCTCAGCGGTGCGATAACCCTCCGTACCAGAGGGCCGCAATGTCCAGCCGTTTAGTGCTGCTGCTACGCGCTTAAGAGCCGCATCAGACCAATCCGCCATGGGTTTTTCAGCTTCGCCAAGCCAGAGCAAAGTTTGCAATTCATGCACCAGAGCCTTAACCAAAAACGGTGCTAGCAGAGTTCTTAGCAATACTTTCGGCTGAGCTTTTTTCTGCGCAATCAACCAATCGCTCAGAGTCATCTCACCCCATGGCGACGTTGGCAGCAAATCGATCTGCACTGGCTGGCCTAGCTGCCAATAATTCGATGCCTGCAGTATCGACGGCCCGCTAATGCCACGATGCGTAAACAGCATATTTTCGTGAAAGCTCGGCGCGTCATCATGGCTGCTCACCACAGTATCGAGAGCAATGCCGCTCAAGCGCTCAGTCACAGCTTTCATGCCGTCACTAAAAGTCATTGGCACAAGGCCTGCGCGTGTGGGCAAAACTTCATGACCAAACTGGCGCGCAATTTCGTAGCCAAAACCGCTAGCGCCCAGCGTTGGGATGGACAGGCCGCCAGTAGCGACAACTAGCGATTCGCAACGAATTTGCTCCTGGCCAAGATGCACTGTGAAGCCACTAGGCTTTTCAGCGATCTCCGTGACACTGGCATGGCTACGAATACGCACACCGACCGCCTCGCACTCATTCACTAGCATTGCCAAAATATCTTTCGCCGAGTCATCGCAAAAAAGCTGGCCATGCTTGCGCTCGTGATAGGCAATGCCGTGTTTTTCTACCAACGCAATAAAATCCCACTGCGTATAGCGGTTCAGCGCCGACACACAAAAGTGCGTATTTTCACTGATGAAATGCTCAGGCTCGACCTGCATATTGGTGAAGTTGCAGCGGCCGCCGCCCGACATCAAAATCTTTTTGCCGATCTTATTGCTGCTATCGAGCACCAACACGCGACGCCCACGTTGACCTGCCGCCATGGCGCACATTAGCCCCGACGCGCCGGCACCAATAATCACCACATCAAATTGTGCAGACGCCTGCGCCACGGATTCACCTCGCCGAATATTTATGGCCGCGAGTATAGTCGCTCGCGCTAGCGGCACCCATGATAAAATGCGCGCTGACTCTTATTCGGTACCTCGCCATGACGCTCGCTAAACGCATAATTCCCTGCCTCGATGTTGATCAGGGCCGTGTCGTCAAAGGCGTTAAGTTTCTCGATATTCGTGATGCTGGCGACCCGGTTGAAGTCGCCAAACGCTATGACGAACAGGGCGCAGATGAGATCACTTTTCTCGACATCACTGCCAGCGTAGAAGGCCGTGACACCATGGTGCGCACGGTTGAACGCATGGCATCGCAAGTATTCGTGCCGCTCACCGTTGGCGGCGGCATTCGTGAAGTAGCTGATATTCGTCGCATGCTCAATGCCGGCGCTGACAAAGTCAGCATCAATTCCGCAGCTGTAAAACGCCCTGAGTTTGTCTTGGAGGCCTCACAACGTTTTGGCGCGCAATGCATCGTCGCCGCCATCGATGCCAAACGCGTATCACTCGCGGGCGAGCCTGGGCGCTGGGAAATTTTCACGCATGGTGGCCGCAATCGCACCGGCATCGACGCCGTAGCATGGGCTGAGCGCATGGCCAAATACGGTGCAGGCGAGATCTTGCTAACCAGCATGGATGCCGACGGCACCAAAGCGGGCTATGACTTGGAACTGGTGAAGGCCATTACCTCAGCGGTGCGCGTACCAGTTATTGCATCCGGCGGCGTCGGTAACTTGCAGCATTTATGCGATGGTATTTTGCAGGGCGGGGCTGATGCAGTGCTAGCGGCGAGCATTTTCCATTTCGGCGAATACACCGTGGGTCAGGCCAAAGACTTCTTGGCCGACCACGGTATTTGTATGCGTCGCTAGGACCTAGTAATTACACCAGTTACCGGGCTGGCTCGGACGGCCACGCAGGCGCGTCTCGAAATACAAACCGGTTTCGCCCTCGCTACCATCACCAACGCTAGCAACAGTTTGGTTAGCCGAAACACTATCGCCAGTTTTCACATTAATGCTTTGGTTGTAGCCGTATAGCGACATGAAGCCACCACCATGATCGACGATGACCAGCTTGCCATAGCCACGCAAGAAGTCGGCGTAGAGCACTTTACCGCTTTTCACGACCTTAACCGCTGCGCCACTATTGGCTGCAATGACAATGCCATTCCAACGCAAGCCGCCGCCACGGTCGGCGCCAAACTGCGCACGTATGCCACCACTTGCGGGTAGTGAGCAGTTGCCACGGTAAGGCACCGAATAATCCGGCTCCTGACTCCACACAGTTTTATCTTTCACCACGGGCGCAGGCTTGTTATTTGCAGCGGCTTCCTTGGCACGACGCTCACGCTCTAGGCGATCTGCTTCACGCGCCTGACGCTCTAAACGACGCATCAAGTTTTGCAACGCTGCTTGGTTTTTCTTCAAGCTTTTGAGGTTTTTATCTTGGCTCGCAATATCGCTATTGAGAATCTTAAGCGCCGCTGCTCGCTGTGATTTGGCGCCTTCTAACTGCACCTGTTCGGACTCTAATTTTTTCTCAAGCGCTGCAAGCTTTTTAACTTGCTCTGCCTCTTCTACCTCTACTGCCGCGAGTTCTGCCAAAGTCACATCCAGCTCATCGATACGTTCGCTGCGAGCTTTCTGGATATAGCTGAAATAACGCAGCTGACGCGCCAGCAATGCCGGATGCTCTTGGTTCAATAAGAGTTTGAAATAGTCGTCTCGACCGGCACGGTAGGAGGCCTGCATATCGGCTTTTAAGCTAGCTAATTGTTCACGCTTAACCGCTGCTAATTCGGCTTGGCGCTTGCGCAAAACATTAACGCGCGCTTTACGCATATTGCTTTCTTTTTCCGTTTCAGCGACTGATTTTTGCAGTTTATTGATTTCTGCTTCAGCTGAGTTCAAGGCTTTTTGCTGCTTAGTGCGCTCGGCCTGGGTCAACCGTAACTTTTTTGTGGCGGTGCGAATCTCATTTTTCACCGAGTCTAAATCAGACTTGGTCGAGCTTGCCTCGCTCCGCAATTGATTGCCATCGGCTGCCAATGCATTTGAAATGCAAGCGCTGGCGAGCAGCAGAACTAAACCTAAACGTTGACTCAACATCTTCATACGGACACCACGAGCGGTCGACCGGTCATCTCACTAGGCTGCTCTAACCCCATGAGACTCAGCAATGTGGGCGCGACATCAGACAGTACGCCATTCTCAGCTATGCGCATATTTTTCCGCGAGCCGACATAGACAAAAGGCACTAACTCGCAAGTATGCGCGGTATGTGCCTGGCCGGTGGCATTGTCACGCATCTGCTCAACATTGCCGTGATCGGCAGTGATTAGCATCTCACCGCCAACTTGCTCGATGGCTTGACGTAGACGGCCCAAGCAGCGATCTAGCATTTCGCAAGCCTTCACAGCAGCGTCAAAGTTGCCGGTGTGGCCGACCATATCACCATTGGCGTAGTTGCAAATCAGTGCGTCGTAGTCGCCAGAAGTAATGGCCGAAACGAGTTTGTCGGTGACTTCTTCGGCGCTCATTTCAGGCTGTAAATCATAAGTAGCGACATTTGGCGAGGGCACCAAAATACGCGTTTCGCCATCATAGGGCTGTTCGCGACCGCCGCTAAAAAAGAAGGTGACATGAGCATATTTTTCAGTCTCGGCAATGCGCAACTGAGTTTTTCCTAAGCCAGATAAATATTCGCCTAAGGAGTTATGCAGGGCGCTTGGGGCATATGCCACCGACGCTTTGATGCTGTCGGAGTATTGAGTAAGCATGACAAAGTCGGAGAGTTTGGGATGCACAGCGCGCGTAAAGCCGGAGAAAGACTCATCGACAAAGGCGCGGGTGATTTCACGTGCGCGGTCGGCACGGAAGTTCATGAAAACCACGACATCGCCATCGCTAATGAGAGCTGGTGATTTGCCTTCGGGCACAATGCTAGTCGCCGGCACGAACTCATCGCTAACTTCATCAGCATAGGCGGCTTGCAAGCCTTCAACCGCGCTGATGACTTGGCGCTTAGCCACACCCTCCGTGAGCAGGCGATACGCAGCTTCGACACGATCCCAGCGATTATCTCGATCCATCGCAAAGTAGCGGCCGATAATGCTGGCAATACGACCTTTACCTGTCTTCGCTAAATGCGCTTCCATCGCCGCCAATGAAGGCTCAGCGGAGCGTGGTGGCGTGTCGCGGCCATCTAAAAATGCGTGCACATATACCTGCTCTGCGCCACGCGCTACAGCCATATCGACCATGGCGTGAAGATGCTCTTCATGCGAATGCACACCGCCCGGCGACAGCAGGCCCAGCACATGCACGGCACGACCAGCGTGAACGGCTTTGTCTATCGCAGCAATTAGCGCAGGGTTTTACTCAAACTCGCCGTCGCGAATGGCCTTAGTGACGCGGGTAAAATCCTGATAGACGACGCGACCGGCACCGAGATTCATATGACCAACTTCGGAGTTGCCCATTTGCCCATCGGGCAAGCCCACATCTTCGCCCGAACCAGACACCAAGCCGTGCGGATAATCCGCTAACATGGCCTGCCAGTTCGGCATTTTCGCCGCGTTAATCGCGTTCGAATCTGATGTGTTGCTATGGCCAAAGCCATCCAAAATGATCAATACATGCGGTTTACGTGTCACGGATTTCCCCGAGGTGGTCGGTAACGCCTAAGTGTAACAGCCTCGGACTAGCCGAGGGAGCGTGAGGCTTTAGTCTTTCTTGCCGATATTTTTCTGCGCCGCGATCTGATCTTCTACGGTTTCAATCAGGCCCGAAGCTAGATCGCCAACTTCGCGATTTACGCGGCGGATGGCGTCATACACGGTGCCAATTGTTTCGGCATGGGTCTTTTTAGCCGCAGCTGCATCATCTTCAAGCAAGCCACGCTTGGCTAGGGCATCAAGTGGCATCGAGGCGATGGCTTGGTGAATTTGCTCAACACTGGTGGCACCTTTGTCGACAGCCTCTTGGATCAAGTCCTTAATGGCCTCAACACGGGTTAAAAATGACATTGCTTTGACCTCTCTAGTGAACATCTGTGCGCTAATGCTAAACTAGCTGCAGCATATAAGGGACCATCATGGCACTGCGCGAAGAAAAAAAACTGCAAACCCGACAAGCGCTAATGGATGCGGCACTAACGCTCATGCATGAAGGCGCTGGTTTTTCAGGCCTGAGCTTGCGCGAAGTATCACGACAAGCAGGCTTAGTGCCGACCGGTTTTTATCGCCACTTTCCCGACCTCGACGCCTTAGGCGAAGAGCTTGCGGTCGAGGCTTGCCGGCAACTGCGTGTGGTCATGCGCCAAGTCCGCAAAAAAGCACAAGGCGGAGCCGCTATCACTGAGTCTGTGACGGCACTGGTCGAGTTTATCCGCCACAACCCATTGTACTTTGAGTTTCTTGCACGCGAACGCGCCGGTGGACCACCGAAAGTGCGCGAAACCATTCACACGCAAATGCGCCAGTTTGTTGCTGAGCTTGCTGAAGACTTGCAGCAATGGCCAATCTACACAGACTTCCCACGCGATGACCTCGCTATGCTGGCCGATCTTGTGGTCAACACCGTCATCCATTTAGCCCTAGATTTGCTGGCGCTACCTTATGTGGAAGACGATGCCGAGCAAGTATTACGAACCACCAAGCAATTACGCTTGATCATGCTTGGCGCTCATGCGTGGAAGCCAGAAAAAGGCGCTTAAAAGCGCCTTTTTCTTATCTACTTATTTCTTCTTGGCTTGCTCTTGGGCTACCAATGCTTTCACCACTTCAATGGTGCGTGCACTTTCACCTGGCACTAAATACTTACCATTAACGACGATAGCCGGCACACCCGATAGTTGGTATCGCACAGCCAAATTGCGTGACTGAGCAACTTTTGCACTAACCGTAAATGAGTTGTAAAGACCATTGAAATTGGCTTCTTTCACACCAAATCCAGCATAAAACTTGGCTAAGCTTTTTTGCGAAAATAAGCGCTGTTTATCGATCTGAATGGCAGCAAACAGCGGGCCGTGAGTTTTCTCGACTAGGCCTAATGACTCAGCGACATAATAGCCGCGAGCGTTTGCTTCCCACACGGAGTTTAAAGCTGCTGGGCTACGCTCAAACTTAATGCCGGCTGGATTGGTTTTCAGCCATGCAGCAACATGTGGCTCTAAGGTGTAGCAATGTGGGCAGCCATACCAAAAGAACTCACGCACTTCGATAAGACCACTGCTAAGTGCAGGTGTTGGGTTTGCTAGGCGTGTGTAATCTTTGCCCTCAACGGGCGTCAACGCGAGAGCCCAAGTCGGTAGTGCCAACAGTAATACCGCAATAAATTTCTTCATCATTGTCATTATCCTTAAACGGTTAGAGCAGGTTAACGCTTTAGTGAACACTTGGCTGACAGAAAAAAGCCCGCATAGGCGGGCTCATTTCACATCAACACAAGAGCTTAGTGAAGACCCTGAATGTACGACGCCAAAGCCTGAATGTCTTTATCTGACAACTTGGCCGCAATCATTTGCATAGGGCCTAAGTCGCCAGGCTTGGCACCATCATTGTCGCGACGATCGCCAGTGAGGTCATCACGGCCGGCAGCACGAAACATTTTCAGCTGGTTAGCGGTGTACTCAGCATGCTGACCAGAAAGACGCGGGAATGCCGCAAATGTGTTGCCTTTGCCTGCAGGACCGTGACAGCCCGAGCAAGCGGTCAAGCCAATTTCTTTTTTGCCGCCGCGGAAGATTTTCTGGCCGAGCTCAACCAGTTCTTTGTTCGCACCGCCAATCGAGCCTTTCTGTTGCGAGTAATACTCTGCTAGATCAGCCATATCTTGATCAGCTAGGCCGGCAGCCATAGGCGCCATTAACGCGTTCACGCGCGTGCCTGCTTTGAAGTTCTGCAGCTGCTTATAAATGTATTTAGCATTCTGGCCAGCTAGCTTAGGGAAGGTGGGCGCAGCACTATTGCCATCGGCGCCGTGGCAGGCCGCGCAAACCGCCGCCTTTCCTTGACCGGCAGTAGCATCGCCCTTGGGCATAACAACGGCAGCATGGCTGAATGAGCTAACGCCCAATAACAGCGAAACAACGGCAACAAACTTTTTCATAAGAGCACTCGTAGCAGCTTATTTAGACATATATTTAATGAGCGCTTTATATTCAGCGTCTGTGCAATCATTACACAGGCCTTTCGGCGGCATCATCTTAAAACCATTTTTAGCGTGAGCAAGCAGTGTCGCTTCGCCTTGCTTCAAGCGCGGCGCCCAAGCAGCCTTATCGCCCGTTTTTGGCGCTTGCATAACGCCAGTAGCGTGGCAGGCGGCGCACGATTGCTTGTAACGCTGCTCAGTTGTAGCTGCCTGAGCGAATGCGCTCACGCCAATCAGCAACGCTGCAAACATTAATTGCTTTTTCATGACATGCTCCATCGATTATAGGGAGATTGAGCTTTAACATCACCCATCATGCGACAACACTACGAAACGATCACGCTTTTTTACGTCAAATAGTATATCGCAGTGACCATACGTGGTGTAGCCCTATAAACTACCAGCCTTTAAAAATGAGCAAAGACTATGACGGACGCTGAATACATGTTGATTGCGCTGTCCCGTGCGCAGTTTCAAATCAGCGCACCGACGCTTGCTTTATGCCCACCAGAAATGGGCCATGAAGTCGCTTTTGCTGGCCGTTCAAACGCCGGCAAATCTACTGCAATCAATATCTTAACTCGCCAGAAGCAGTTGGCTCGTGCCTCCAAAACGCCTGGCCGCACGCAGTTGATTAACTTTTTCGCTCTCGATGAAGAGCGTCGTTTAGTAGATTTGCCCGGCTATGGCTATGCCAAAGTGCCGATCGCTATGAAGCTGGCGTGGCAAAAACATTTGGCGCACTACCTGCGTGAACGCCACACCTTGCGTGGTTTAATTTTGCTGATGGACTTGCGCCATCCACTATCGAGCTTCGATCGCAACATGCTCGACTGGGCTAAGCAGCGTAATTTAGCCGTGCATATTTTGCTGACTAAGGCCGATAAGCTTAATCGTGGCCCAGCTATTACGGCACTGATTGCCGTACGTAAATCGCTTAAAGAGCTAAATTACGAAGGTAGCGTGCAGTTATTTTCGGCAACTACGCGCATCGGTCTCGATGAGGCAGCTCTGCAAATTGGCGAATGGTTGCAGATGCCCATGCCTTCGCAAGCAGAAAGCAGCGATGAGGCAGCTTCGGCGAAATAACACGCAGCAGCAAAAAGGCCATCAACACTGGATGTGGATTCCAGCGTTGACGGCCTTTTTATTGGAGGCGTTTTTAGTGCGCCTCATCCCAGTTTTTACCGATGCCCACTTCCACATCTAGCGGCACAGCTAGCTCCGCAGCAGCGGCCATTTGAGCCTTCAGCAGCGCAGTAACACGCACAACCTCAAGCTCAGGCACTTCCAAGACCAATTCATCATGCACCTGCATGACCATCACGGCTTTGAGATTTTCACGATCGAGTGCGGACTGCACACGCAACATGGCGCGCTTGATGATGTCGGCGGCAGTGCCTTGCATGGGCGCGTTGATCGCCGCACGTTCAGCGGCTTGGCGTAGCATCGGTTTTGGCGAGCGGATATCACGCAGCATTAAGCGACGACCAAATAGCGTCTCCACATAGCCCTGCTCATGCGCCTGCGCTCGCGTGCGCTCCATATAATCCTGCACGCCGGGGTAGCGCGAGAAATAGCGCGAAATATAGTCGGCGGCCTCACTGCGGGAAATATCCAGCTGCTTAGCTAGGCCAAACGCCGACATGCCGTAAATTAACCCGAAATTCACGGCTTTCGCAGCTCGGCGCTGATCGCTAGTGACCTCACTCGGCGTGATACCCAACACTTCGGCGGCTGTGGCACGGTGAACATCGAGGCCATCGTGGAAGGCTTTAAGCAAGCCTTCGTCATGCGACAAATGCGCCATGATGCGCAGCTCGATTTGCGAATAGTCGGCTGCCATGATCACGCAGCCCGCTGGAGCAACAAACGCTTGCCGTATGCGGCGGCCTTCTTCGGTGCGAATTGGGATGTTTTGCAGGTTGGGATCGCTAGACGATAGGCGCCCTGTAGCAGCTACGGCCTGATGATATGAGGTGTGCACACGGCCAGTTTTAGCTTGCACCATCTCGGGCAATTTGTCGGTATAGGTCGAGCGTAATTTCGACAAGCTGCGATGCTCAAGCAACAGCTTAGGCAGCGGGTGACTTAGCTGCTCGAGCACATCTTCGGCCGTGGAGTACTGGCCACTCGCGGTTTTTTTGCCGCCGGGAATACCCAGCTTTTCAAACAAAATCACGCCCAACTGCTTGGGCGAACTCAAATTAAACGCTTCGCCTGCAAGCTCATATACCTGTGTTTCTAACCAATGCAAGCGCGAGGTCAGCGACAGCGTTTGCACGCGTAACACTTCTGGATCAATCAACGTGCCGTGATACTCCATGCGCTGAAGCACGCGCTGCACAGGTAGTTCTAAATCAGTGAGTAGCGAGAGTAATGCCGGCGTTTTCGCAAGCTCTGCCTCTAATAGATTAGCTAACTGCAAGGTGTAGTCGGCATCTTCGCCGGCATAGGGTGCGGCCTGCTCAATACTGATGCGCTCAAACGTTACTGCCTTAGCACCTTTGCCAGCGATATCGCTAAAGCTGATGCCTTTACGACCAAGATAATATTCGCCCAAAGCTTCGAGATTGTGCCTAGTCGCGGTGGCATCGAGCACGTAAGAGGCGAGCATGGTGTCGCAGCTCACTCCATGCAAAGCGAGGCCTTCGTTGGCGAAAATATGCATATCGTATTTTGCGTGCTGCAAGATTTTGGCGATCTGCTCAGACTCTAGCAGCGGCTTAAAGGCGGCCAATACATCGGCTTTTGGCAGCTGCTTAGGCTCAACGCTGACATCGTGACCAACGGGAACATACCAAGCTTCCCCTGGTTCAATGGCAACCGACAGGCCGACTAATTCAGCTTCGATGTAGTTTAGGCTAGTGGTTTCGGTGTCGATGGCAAAGCGCTTAGCGGCGATGAGTTTGGCAATTAGCTCGCTGAGCTGATCACTAGTGTCGACGATGTGCGTGATTGTTTTAGCATCGCTTTCGGGAGCGGGGAAGCGAGTGTCTGTGCCTGTGGGCCCGTAAGCACTCTTGGTCGCTACGACATTTGCAGTGCTTGAAGTCGATTGTGGTGGCGTGGCCCATTCGCTAGCGCCACGCGAGTTCGGCACATGGCCATCGGCGCGTAACTCATTGGCCCAGCTACGAAACTCCAGCTCATCATAGAGCGCTAATAGCAGCGCTTCATCGCTGGGCTTGAGCGCGAAATCCTCTAGGCTTTCATCAAGCTCAACATCGCATTTAATAGTCACTAGCTCGCGCGTCATGCCCAGCTGCGGAATGAAGTCGCGCAGCTTCTCGCCAACTTTGCCTTTAATTTCATCGGCATGGGCAACGATATTTTCCAACGTGTCATAGACTGTTAGCCATTTCACCGCTGTCTTTGGCCCCACGCTAGGCACGCCAGGAATGCCGTCAGAGCTATCGCCCATCAGCATTAAATAATCGATGATTTGGTCGGGGCGCACGCCAAATTTGCCGAAAACACCGGCCTCATCGAGCACAACGCTGGTCATGGTGTTCACCAACGTGATGTCTTTATTAACCAGCTGCGCCAGATCTTTATCGCCGGTGGACACTAGCACCGGCCATCCGGCGTTGGCGGCGGTGTGTGCCAAGGTGCCGATGACGTCGTCTGCTTCAACGCCGGGAGTGCACAGCAGTGGCAGACCCAGCGCCCGCACCATGGCGTGCAACGGCGCAATTTGCGTGCGCATATCATCGGGCATGGGTGGGCGGTGAGCTTTGTACTCGGGGTAAATATCATCGCGAAATGTCTTGCCGGGCGCGTCGAAAACCACGACCACATGCGTAGGTCCAACCTGTTTAACCAGGCTTTTTAGCATGTTAACAACACCCTTAATCGCGCCTGTGGCTTGGCCTGTGCGCGTAGTCAATGGCGGCATCGCGTGATAGGCGCGATAGAGATATGACGAGCCATCGACTAGAACTAGAGGTGGGCGTGTACTCATGACGTGGCTCGCTTCGAAATCGTGGCGTTATGTTACACTGTTGCGTCACTTCATTTCAGGCTAATGCGCTATGCCCGCCGCTTTTCGTCCACTTTCTGCACAGGACAGCACGTCGCCCTCGTTAAAGCCTAGCACCTCAAAGCGAGAGTCTACGTTGCGAGAGCCGAAGCGGATCAAGTCTCAGCGACTTAGCCCCACACTTGCGCATGATCATTCGCACTGTGTTGATAGCGCTTTGGCGTCGGCCGAGCGCCTATGTTCGGAAGCTGGCGCGCGCCTAACGCCTTTGCGTAAACGCGTTTTGGAGCTGGTGTGGGCTAGCCATAAGCCGCTAGGTGCTTATGAACTGCTAGATCAGCTCGCGCAAGAAGGTCATAAACCGGCACCTCCAACAATTTATCGCGCACTGGATTTTTTGCTGCAACAGGGCTTAGTGCATCGCATCACTAGCCTCAATGCATTTTTGGGCTGCGCGCACCCAGAGCACGCACATGGCGGCTACTTTTTGATTTGCCAGCAGTGCGGCACCGCCGAGGAATTGGCGGAAGTGAAGGGCATTACCACTGCCATTGATGCCGCAACGAAAGCGGCGGGCTTCACAGTAACGCATGGCGCGTTGGAACTAATGGGCACCTGCCAAGCCTGCATTGATGAGCGCTGATATGGCCTTGAATATTAGTAGTCTGCGGCCATTGGCCGAGCCTTTGCTCAAGCTCAGCAATATCAGCTGGCATATCGATGGCCGCAGCGTGCTTGAGGGTGTTGATCTATCGTTGCAGCGCGGTCAAATCACCACGATTATTGGCCCAAATGGTGCCGGCAAAACCTGTCTAATTCGTATCGCTTTAGGCTTGATGCCTGCCAGCTCAGGCCAACGCTGGTTAGCGCCTAATTTGCGCATCGGTTATGTTCCTCAGCGCTTCCCATTGAACCCGTACTTGCCCTTAACTGTGGCCGATTTTTTAGCACTGCCAGGGCCTAGTGGGCAGCCGTCGCGCTTTTCATGGTTGCGATGGCCTGCGCCAAGGCAGCAATATTCGCAATCGGAAATTTTATCTGCATTACGCGAAGTTGGTGCCGAGCATTTACTCTCTCATGCTGCATTAACACTCTCTGGCGGCGAGCAGCAACGCGTGCTTCTAGCTCGCGCTCTGCTGCGCAAACCAGACTTATTAGTGCTCGATGAGCCAGTGCAAGGCGTTGATCTTGCCGGTCAAAATGAGCTTTATGCGCTAATTCGCAAGCTTCGTGATCGTCATGGTTGCGGCGTGCTCATGGTCTCGCACGACTTACACGTGGTGATGGCGGCGACCGACCAGGTAGTCTGCCTAAATCGCCATGTCTGCTGCACGGGGCATCCGGAAGCGGTGAGCAAGCATCCCGAGTATCAGCGCTTATTTGGCGCTAGCGGCGGCCGCGATTTAGCCATTTATACGCACCACCACGATCATCATCACAGCCTGCAAGGCGATGCCACCGACTGCGACACCGGATGTAAACATGACTGATATTATTTACCCGCTGCTTGGTGGCGTGCTCACCGCGCTAGTTGCCGGGCCATTAGGTAGCCTACTGTTATGGCGGCGCATGGCCTATTTTGGCGACAGTCTCGCTCATGCCTCGCTCTTTGGCGTGGCCTTGGCGCTAATGTTTGACTTGCCCATGGGCACAATGGTCGCTGCCGTGTGCATGGCTGCAGCGCTGCTATTAAGTCGCCTGATGCGTAATAGCGAACACGGCATTGATACTTGGCTGACTATCATGGCTTATGCCGGCATGAGCTTGGCACTGCTGATGACCACCAGCCATGACGAGCATGGAGGGCACGCGCTTGAGGATTACCTATTTGGTAATTTGCTGAGCTTAAGCAGCAGCAATATTATCTGGATGTGCCTTGGTTTAGTTGTCGTGGCGCTACTGTTATGGCGGCACTGGACAGGCTTGGTCGCCGCCGCCATTCATGAAGAAACCGCGGCAGTCGATGGCTGGCCAGTGCATTGGCTACGCCCACTCCTACTGTTATTGCTAGCAGCCGTAGTCGCCGCTGGTGCAAAGGTTATGGGCGTGTTGTTGATCAGTGCCTTGATGGTTATTCCCGCCGCCGCCGCACGCTATTTGGCACGCAGTCCAGCGCAGATGGCACGGCGGGCTAGCATCATCGCGGTGGTGTGTATGAGCGCAGCCGTATTGATCGGTCAGCCATTGCATCTGCCGATTGCAGCGCTCGTGGTGCTATTTGCGCTGAGCTTCTTGTTAATGAGCTGGCTGCTGCACCGCTGGCAGCGCCGCCAGCTTGGCGCTACACCTGCCCGCTAAGGCTTAAAGCGTACGACTCCAGTCTCATTGTCGTGCTCTTCATCGGGCTCTTTCATGGTCACCTCTGTCGGCCGCACATCGGTGTAATCGCAGCGTACGCAGGCGACCCATTCGCGGCCATCTTCGGTGCATAGCTGCAGCTTATCTTCCAAGCCACAGCCGGGGCATTTCGCCCCGGCAATGAAGCGCCTGAGCACACTCATGCCGCCAGACCTGTGTGTCGCAGCAAGGCATCGGCAGACGGTTCGCGCCCCATAAACTGCTGAAATAACTCAGCCGCTGGTTTGCTACCACCCTGCGCCAAAATGGCCTGGCGGAAGCGCGCGCCTGTTTCGGCGTTAAACACGCCTTCGGCCTCAAACGCCGAGAAAGCATCTGCCGACAAAACCTCGGCCCATTTATAGCTGTAATAGCCCGCCGCATAACCGCCAGCGAAAATATGACTGAAGCTACAAGCAAAGCGATTCCACGCAGGCGGCGCCATTAGGCTAGTGGTTTTGCGAACTTCATCGAGCACGTTTAATAGCTCGGCAAAGTCGACGCCTGCTCTACGATGAATGGCTAAGTCAAATAGCGAAAACTCTAATTGGCGCAGCGTCATGATGCCGGACTGAAAGTTTCTCGCCGCTAATAAACGCTCAAGCATAGCTGCGGGCAAGGGCTCACCGGTATCGACATGTGCCGACATCAGCGCAATGCCTTCCGGCGTCCAGCACCAGTTTTCCATGAACTGGCTCGGCAGCTCGACTGCATCCCAAGCCACACCATTGATGCCCGACACGCTGGCAACTTCCACCTCGGTGAGCATGTGATGAATGCCGTGGCCAAACTCATGAAACAGCGTGGTGACTTCGTTATGGGTCAGTAATGCAGGGCGATCGCCAACGGGTGGGCTGAAGTTGCCAGTCAAAAACGCGATGGGCTTTTGCAACTCGCCATTCGGCAAGCGGCGGCGCACACGAGCATCGGCCATCCAGGCGCCGCCACGTTTGTTGGCGCGAGCGTAAAGGTCGAGATAAAACCAAGCTCGCGTCTCGCCCTGCTCTTGGATGGCATAGGCCAGCACATCGGGATGATAGGTTTCTAGCTCGGGCGCGGGCACGACATCGAAGCCGAAGAGCTTTTCCGCCACGGCAAACAGGCCGTCAATTACGCGCGGAGCGGGAAAGTAGGGCTTTAATTCTTCTTGCGATAAGGCGTAGCGCTGCTGCTTCAGGCGCTCGCTGGCGTATGTCATATCCCAAGGCTGAAGCGCCTCGATTGCGCACTCGCGTGCGGCAAACGCTTTTAACTCATCGAAATCACGCTCAGCACCGGGGCGAGCTTTCACCGCCAAGTCGTGTAAAAACGCCTCGACCTGCTCAACGCTATCGGCCATTTTTGGCGCCAAAGAAAGCGCGGCGTAATGCTCATAGCCCAATAGCTGGGCCTGCTCGTGGCGTAGCGCCAAGATCTCAGCAATCAATGGCCCGTTGTCGAACTCGCCGGCATTCGGGCCTTGCTCTGATGCGCGCGTGGCATAGGCGGTGTAGAGCATCTCGCGCAAGTCGCGATCATCGGCGAAGGTCATCACGCTGATGTACACCGGCATGTCCAAGGTGAGGCGATACGCTGCGCCGTCATGGCTTTCAGCTAATGAGGCCATCAGCGCCAAGCCGCTTTCAGGGATGCCGCTGAGGCGCGAGGCGTCATTTAGGTTTAATGACCACGCCTGCGTGGCATCTAGAACATGATCGGCAAAGGTCGATTGCAGCTGTGATAAACGCTCGCTGATCTCGGCGTAACGCTGCTTTTCTGCTACCGGCAAGCCGATACCGCTGAGGCGGAAATCACGCAAATTATTACGTACAGCCTGCTGTTGAGCCGCGTTGAGTTGAGCAAATTCGCTACTGTCATGTAGTGCTTGCCAGGCCTGAAATAAGCTCTCGTTTTGTCCCATTTCAGTGCCGTAAGCCGAGAGCTTGGGCAGACAGCTATTGTAGGCCTCTCGCCACGCCTCGCTGTTGACCACGGCATTGAGCTGCGACACTGGCGACCATGCCGAATTTAGTCGGTCATCAATCGCTTCCAATGGCGCCGCTAAGCTGGCCCAGGTCGGTGATTTTTGCTCTGCTAGCGCCTCGACTTGCGCGCGACTTTCGGCGAGCAGCGTGTCGATTGCCGCCGGCACATCTTCAGGGCGAAGGCTGGCAAACTCAGGGATGGCCGGTGGCGTTAGCAACACATTCATAGACACTCTCAGACGCAGAAATTAGTAGATAGTGGCCGCTTGCACGCTCGTAAAAGAGGCGCATGCACATATAGCGATATGCTCTTAAAAGCCGTAACTCAAGCTCACCGTGGTCAACGACAAGCGTTGATTATTGTCGCTAAACTCTCGTTTAACATCATAGCCAATAGCCAAGCCCAACTCATCGCGCAACTGCACACGCAGCTCAGTTAGGGAGCGCGCAATGATGCTCTCCGTGCCGCCTTCAACACCGAGGCGCTGATGAAAATTCACGGTTTTGCTGATGACATATTTATAGTCCAACGCACCCGTGCCCACCGGCGATGTCTCAGAGTCACCAACGCGGCGCTTGCTATAACGCACACCAACGCCCAACTCGCCGACCAGCGTATGCTCATCATTTTTGATGAGCTCACGGCCATAGCCGCCGGTAAAGTTCATTTGGTAGCGGAAGTCACTGGTGCTGTCTTTTTCCCATTGCTCTTTCAAGAACACATAGTCGCTTTTATCGAGCTTAAAGCTCTGCTTGCTGCTAATGAGATAGCGCTCGGTACCAGAATTCGCTTTATCGTCGGAAGAGCTGACCGCCTGTGCTTGGTTTTCAAGTGTGTAATAGCCCCAAGTCCTTTTGGCCTCTGCTTTTGCCGTCAAACTTTCTTTGCCGCCGTCGCTACCAGATTGGGAGAAATAGCCTAAGTCTGCACGGCCAGTCCAACCTTTATCGACAACCTCTTCGGCATAAGCCGGTAGTGTTAATGGCAGTAAAGCAACGACACATAGCACACGCAATTTCATTCCAACATCCTCTTTTTATATTTAGCCAAGCTCAGCGCGAAGGCTAGCTAGCAACGATTGAGTTTCTGGGCGCACGCCGCGCCATAGGTAAAATGCTTCGGCCGCCTGCTCAACTAACATGCCCAAGCCATCACGACGACGGCTTATGTTTTGCTCGCGCGCCCACGCTAAAAAAACCGTGTCGAAGCCGTACATCATGTCATAAACCGCGCTAGATGCTCGATACCAGCTGTCATGCAGCGCGATAGTTTTGCCCTGCAAGCTGGCACTGGTGGCATTAATAATGACGTCATAGCTGACGCTATCATTGGCTCGCTCTAGCTCAGAGTTGGCCACAGTGCTCATTGAGCCAAGGCCAGCAAAAGCCAAGGCCAGCCGATCAGCTTTTGCCAAGGTTCGGTTGGCAATGCACAAATGCGCCACGCCAGCGGCCAACAAAGGCCCGACCACACCGGCCGCGGCACCGCCAGCGCCAAGCAGTAATACACGTTGCCCTGCCAGCGACCAGCCAGCATTTTCTGCTATATCGCGAACAAGGCCAGCGCCGTCGGTATTATCGCCGCGCACTTGCCCATCGGACATCAAGCTTAGGGTATTTACCGCGCCGGCCTGTTGCGCACGCTCGCTTAATTGGTCACACAGCGCCAAGGCTTCTTGCTTAAATGGCACGGTGATATTGGCGCCACGGCCGCCGCGCGCGCGCAGCTCAACCCAGGTTTTCTCAAGGCCATCTAGCGGTGCTAATAGCGCCTCATAACTCATGCGTTGACTAGTCGCCTTGGCAAAGGCGGCATGAATGCGCGGCGATTTGCTGTGCTCAATGGGGTGGCCAATGACCGCATACTGATCTATTTCGCTCATGCGCTTACCCAGTCTTTTGGCGTTAAGAAATCACTTAGCAAGCGCGACTCAACGCTGCCTGGCTCGGGCTGATGCTCATAGCGCCAGCTCACCGCAGCCGGTAGCGACATCAAAATAGACTCGGTGCGACCGCCGCTTTGCAGACCAAATAAGGTGCCGCGATCCCACACCAGGTTGAACTCGACATATCGGCCGCGACGAATCAGCTGAAATTCGCGCTCACGCTCGCCAAAAGGCGTGTCTTTACGCCGCGCTAAAATCGGCTCATAGGCGGGCAAGTAGCCATCGCCGATACTTCTCATTAAGGCAAAGGCTTGCTCAAAACTGCCGGCCTGCCAGTCATCAAAAAAGAGACCGCCAATGCCGCGCTGCTCATCGCGATGTTTTAAATAGAAGTAGTCATCGCACCAGCTTTTAAAGCGCGGGTAAATTTCGTCGCCAAATGGTTCGCAGGCGGCTTTTGCCGTTTGATGCCAATGCACACAATCTTCCTCAAAGCCGTAGTAGGGCGTGAGATCAAAGCCACCGCCAAACCACCACACCGGCTCAGCACCATCGGCTTCGGCGACAAAAAATCGTACGTTGGCGTGCGAAGTGGGCGCGTAAGGGTTGCTCGGATGAATCACCAAGGACACGCCCAGCGCCTGAAAGCTGCGGCCAGCGAGCTCAGGGCGATGCGCAGTAGCCGAGGCGGGCAGACTTTTGCCCGAGACGTGAGAAAAGTTCACGCCACCTTTTTCGATGACATTGCCAAACTCCAGCACGCGAGTGCGGCCGCCGCCAGCCAGGCGCTCGCCAGGGCCGCGCTGCCAGCTATCTTCGCTAAAAGCTTTGCCGTCAATCGCGCTCAAGCCATCACAAATACGATCTTGTAAGTCCAGCAGGTAGTTTTTTACGGCCTCAATATTTGGTGCCGCTGTTTCAGACGCAGACATGCTCACTCCTAAGCGCTCGCGCGCAACACGCGCTGGCTAATTAAATCGCGAATTTCGCTGGGGCGTTTAGCGCCTGAAACGTGGCCTGGCACAATGGCATCAAGCTCACCACCTAAGCGCAGATGCACTTGTAATGCAGTTTTGCAGGCGGGCTGGCCGCTAAGATTGGCGCTGGTCGAAACCAATGGACCGCCCCACGCTCGGCATAGTTGCTGCACGCCGGCATGCGCACTAACGCGCATCGCCAAAGTTTCGTGCTCGCCGCGCAGCCATCGCGGAATATGCTCAGAGACCGGCACTAGCCATGTCACCGGCCCCGGCCAGCGGCTTTGCATCAATAGTCTTTGCTCAGGCGTGACGCGACCTAGCAATGGCTCAAGCTGTGCCATATCGGCGGCAATCAAAATCAAACCTTTTTGCCAAGGCCGCTGCTTTATCGCCAATAATCGACTCACTGCCTGCTCCGACCACGGATCGCACCCCAAGCCCCACACCGACTCGGTGGCATAGGCGATCACGCCATCGTGAGCCAACGCATCTATAGCGTGCTTTAGCGGAAATAATGAGGCCTGCGCCATCGATGCATCTCTAGTAGTTGGGAGCACAGAGTTTAGCATGCAGACGAACGCGGATTTTGATCTGCGTCAGGGCGCCACGCGTTGATAGCCTCCAGATACCGCCTCCAGCCAACCCATAACCTCGAGCTCGCCAAGCAAAGCCAGCAATTGGCCCATAGGCATAGATTGAGCTTGTGCTAAATCATCAACGCTATATGACGACCAATCTAAGCTGTCGCGAAGGTTTGCCGCCGCTGCACTGGGCTCGCGCCGCACATCGGCCGTTGCCGACAAAGCCCGAGAGGGTGCTTCGGCCTCTAAGCCAAACCATTGCTGAATTCGTGGCACGACATCCTCTAAGACATGCGCGCTGCCTTCTACTAACACCGCTTTATTGTCGCGGATGAGCTGATGACATCCTCTATACTGCAACTGATCTATCGGCCCCGGCACGGCCCAAATATCGCGAGCTAAATTGCCAGCAGCCTTCGCCGTGCTTATCGAACCGCTGTTTGGCCCGGCTTCGACCACCAATACGCCTAGGCTTAAAGCTGCAATTACCTTGTTGCGCCGAGGAAAGTGATATTTTTTCGCAGGCGTGCGCGGGGCAAACTCGGAAATAATTAAGCCGCCATGAGCAATAATGTCATCGGCCAAACCACGATGCTGCGGCGGATAAATGCAATCTAAGCCAGCACCCAAAACGGCAATAGTTTTGCCGCCTGCAGCCAGCGCGCCTTTATGCGCAGCACCATCGATACCGCTAGCTAAACCACTAGTGATGGCAATGCCCGCCTGCGCCAAATCATTAGCTACTGCAGAGGCCATGCGTAGGCCGCGCGCTGTGGCGGCACGACTGCCGACTATCGCTACCTGTGGCAGGCCTAACAGGGCTTCATCGCCACGATAAAACAGCAAAGGCGGGCGCTCCTCTTCGCTGCAGCGCTTTAAGCCCTGCGGCCAATGCACAAGATCATCGGCTAAATTGTCCAGCCACAAGCCACTGCCAGGCAGCTCAAGCCAGCGGCAAGCATGTTGCCATTGCGCATACACGGCTTCTGCTTCGCGACCATCAGGCCAGGCTCGACACACAGCCTCCATTTCTGGATTCAAGCGTAAACTGGCGTCTGCGCGCTGCAATAAAGCCATGCCGTGCTCTGGGCTTTTCGCCAAGGCTAACCAATGCCGATAGCGCTTAGCCTGCTGATCCAGCATGAGATACGCCGCAATATAAATCGCAGCATCGCCATCCATGGCCATAGACAACTCCTTTGCAGCCGCAGTAAACGCTTGGCACTGAGTCGCACCTGAGCGTTTTGCAGCCTATAATAGCGGCACGATGTTTAACCTCACCTTTAGGTGTAGCTGCGTTGCGCACTGATTGCCAACTGCCGGAGTAAATAAATGGCGTTGCTTCCCATTTTAGAGTTTCCCGATCCACGCCTGCGCACGGTTGCTAAGCCCGTGGCCGAAGTCACTGACGAAATTCGTCAGCTCGTTAAAGACATGCTGGAAACTATGTATGCCGCGCCAGGTATTGGTCTTGCGGCATCGCAAGTTGACCGCCACATTCGCTTATTAGTGCTTGATATAAGTGAAGATCAGTCGAAGCCGCAGGTGTTTATTAACCCAACGTTTGAGCCTATTTCAGCTGAAACTAAGGCCTACGATGAAGGCTGTCTGAGTATTCCTGGCTTCTATGAAAGCGTCGAACGCCCAGACTTAATTCGCGTCAGCGCGCTGGACTTACAAGGCCAGCCACAGACGACCGAGGCCGATGGCCTGCTTTCAGTCTGCATCCAACATGAAATCGACCATCTCGATGGCAAGCTGTTTGTTGACTATATTTCGACCTTAAAGCGCAATCGCATCAAGGCCAAGCTTGAAAAGCTGCACAAATCCCGCGACTAACACACGAGTACCCATTGGAAAGCCACTTACGCATCGTCTTTGCAGGAACCCCCGAATTTGCCGCAGAAAGTCTGCGCGCACTCCTGCAGGGACATCATGATGTCATCGCCGTTTACACCCAACCTGATCGCCCTTCGGGTCGTGGTCGAGCCTTAAAACCCAGCGCCGTTAAAGAGCTAGCCTTGTTGCGGGAAATTCCCGTGTTGCAACCGCTTAGCCTAAAAGACGCCGATGCACAGGCCGAGCTCGCTGCCCTAAAGCCAGACCTGATGGTTGTCGCCGCCTATGGACTGATACTGCCGCCCGATGTGCTGGCGATACCACGCTTAGGTTGCATCAATGTTCATGCCTCATTACTGCCACGCTGGCGCGGTGCCGCACCCATTCAGCGCGCAATTTTGGCTGGCGACAATGAAACCGGCATTACCATTATGCAAATGGATGTTGGCCTCGACACTGGTGCCATGTTGGCGAAAGCCTCATGTCCAATTTCACTGCGCGACACTGGCGCCAGCCTTCATGACCGTCTAGCTTTATTAGGCGGCGACGCGCTACTTGGCGTTGTCGACAGCTTGCACGATGGCGAAGAGCTGATACCCGAGGCTCAAGATAATGCCTTGGCGACCTATGCCGCCAAACTTAGCAAAGAAGAAGCGCTGATTGATTGGCAGCAAAGTGCCGAAGTCATCGAACGCAATATTCGTGCGTTTAACAATGTGCCGGTGGCTCATACGCTATTACATGGCGAGCCCGTGCGTGTTTGGCAGGCACGCGTATTAGCTGATGACATCAGCGTAGAAACACCAGGTACTATTTTACGCGCCGACAAACACGGCCTCGCTGTGGCTTGTGGCGATGGCAATGTGCTATTGATCGAAACGCTACAACTGGCCGGCGGCAAGGCCTTACCCATCGCGCAACTGCTTAATGCCAAGCGCGATACCCTAAGCCCCCAAACGGTATTTGGTCTATGAGTTCGCTATCGGCAAAAACGCATCAAAGTGTACGCCACGGTAGCACCGGAAAACGCCAACTCGGCGTGCGTGCACTGGCAGCACAAGCTTTAGCTCCAGCCTTAGCAGGCGAGCGCTCTTTAAGTGCAACATTGCCCGGCGCACAAAAGCTCTGTCGCGGCGAAGATATTGGCCTACTGCAAGAGCTAGTGCAGGGCACCGCGCGTTTTGCAATTTATTACCGCACGCTAATCAAGCCGCTGTTGCAGCGCGCAACCAAAGACTCTGAAGTCGAAGCTTTATTATTAATCGGCGCGCATCAGCTATTGGCCATGCGTATTCCCGATCATGCTGCGCTCGCCGAGACCGTTGAGGCTGCACGCCAACTCGGCATGGAAAAGCTCACCGGCTTTATCAATGGTGTGCTGCGTAGTTTGCAGCGTCGTGAAGCCGAGCTGGTGCATGCCGCCAGTGTTCAACGTCATGCTCATCCGGCATGGCTGCTGCGTGCTATCCAAGCTGACTGGCCCATCGAAGCCAACGACATTATCGAAGCCAATAACAGCTCAGCGCCAATTTGCCTGCGCGTAAATCGCCTGCGTTATAGCCGTAGTGAACTGCTCGTTGAGCTTATTGAAGATGGTTTACCGCTAGAGCCAACGCGCTTTTCGCCCGAAGGTCTGCGCTTAATCGAGCCACTGCCTATTCATAACCTGCCTGCGCTCGCCTCTGGTGCGCTGTCGGTGCAGGATGAAGCCGCGCAGTTAGCCGCATTATTGCTCAACCCCAAAGCCGGCGAGCGCGTGCTAGACGCCTGCGCCGCACCTGGTGGCAAAACCGCGCATTTGCTCGAGCTGATGCCCGATATGGCGCATCTCGTTGCCATCGATAACGACGCTGAACGCCTACGCCGCGTGCAAGATAATATCGAGCGCGTGACCTTGGCTAGCGAAGACCCATTGCCGGTAGATATCGACACCATTTGTGCCGATGCTAGCGATATTAGCAGCTGGTGGGATGGCCAAACCTTCGATGCCATTTTGCTCGATGCGCCGTGCACTGCCACTGGCGTTATTCGCCGCCATCCAGACATTAAGTTGCTGCGCCGCGCCACCGATGTTGCACAAACCACGGCCATTCAAGCGCGCCTGCTGAATATGCTGTGGAAAACGCTGCGTCCGGGCGGACGCCTTTTATATGTCACCTGCTCATTGCTCAAAGCCGAAAACGAAGATCAAATCATCACTTTCTTAAAACGCACCCCAGATGCCAAGTCGATTCCGCTAGAGAAGTCAGGTGAAATGCCCGGCCAATGGCGCCCAGAAGGCCGTCAGTTACTGCCGGAAATCGACGGTCACGATGGTTTCTATTACGCGATGCTCATTAAGAAATGATCCTAGACTTACTGCCCGGCTTTATCGATGCCGCCTTTATCCGTGATCTGCTGATCACGGGGGTTTACTTTGTCGTGCTGATGTCGATCCGCTTCGGCATTGGTCACACAATTTTAAAGCGTGAAAGCCTAGAACCTGAGATGAAGCGACGCTGGCTAGTGTCCGTGCGAAACATCATTTTTATTCTATTTTTGCTCGGCTTAGCGCTTATTTGGGCGCGCGAAATTGAAACCGTAGCAGTGTCCATGGTGGCGGTGGCTGCGGCACTCGTACTAGCCACACGCGAGATGATTTTGTGCCTATTGGGCGCGCTTTATCGCAGCAGTACCAATGCCTATAGCATCGGCGACCGCATCGAAATTAATGGCCTAAAAGGCCAAGTAATTGATACCGACATGCTGTCGACAACAGTTATTGAGGTCACTCAGGCTAGCGTCACTAAGGGCAGCGTTGGTCGAGTCGTGACTATTCCGAATAGTCAGCTACTCACTCAGTCGGTGTTTAACGCGAGTCGATTGGGCCGATTCGGCATGTATACCGTGGTTGTGCAGCTGCCTAGAAATGTCGACTGGCAAGCTGCTGAAGCCGTCATGCTGCAAGTGGCACGTGATGAAATTGGCCGCTATGCCGGCGACTTAGTTAAGCATGCACGTGAGTTGCAGCGCCAACATGGGCTTGGTGTGCCGCTATTGACTCCGCGCTTACGAGTTGCTCTTCATAACTTTGAATACACCGAACTGCAGCTATATCTGCCGGTGCCAATTAATGAAGAGTTTGAGATAGAACAGAAGGTCGTTCGCGCAGTAGCGGCGGTTACCTTCGCATCAGCCCAAAAGCACTATCCAGCTCATTACAAGCCGGATAGTGCAGGCTAAGTCGGCTTAGCGACCTAAGATGTCGCGAGCAACCACTTCTTTCATGATCTCGCTGGCGCCGCCGTAGATGCGCTGAATCCGCGCGTCAACATAGGCGCGAGCCACGGGATATTCCATCATATAGCCGTAACCACCATGCATCTGTAAGCAGGCATCGGCAACGCGGCCTTGCAGCTCAGTGGTGTAGAGCTTCACGGCTGCACCGGTTGGAATGTCCAACTTGCTATCAGCATGTAAGTCCACGCAGTTATTCACGAAAGCGCGAGCGGCCAAGATATCGGTTTTGCAGGTCGCCAGCGTGAAGCGCGTGTTTTGCAATTGCGCCAATGGTTTGCCGAACGCCTTACGCTCTTGCACATAGGCGATGGTGTCTTCGAGCACACCTTCCGATGCGGCAACAGCGATCACCGCAATGTTCAAGCGCTCACGTGGCAGCTCATTCATCATATAAGCGAAACCTTTGCCTTCCTGACCTAGCAGGCAATCAACTGGCACGCGCACGTTATCCATGAACATTTCTGATGTGTCTTGCGATTGCAGACCCATTTTTTCTAACTTTTTGCCTTTGTTGAAGCCGGGCAGGGAAGTGTCCATCAGCAGCAATGACACGCCTTTGGCGCCCGCGCTGGGGTCAGTTTTCACAGCCATGATGACGATGTCGGCGTGCTGACCGTTGGAGATGAATGTTTTCGAGCCATTCACCACGTAATGGTCGCCATCGAGCACAGCGCTAGTACGAATGCCGGCGAGGTCGGAGCCTGCACCTGGCTCGGTCATGCCGATAGCAGCCACGGCTTCGCCTGAGGCCATGCGTGGCAGCCAGTAATCTTTAATTGCCTGTGAGCCTAAATGCTCAACATACGGTGCGCAAATGTCGGAGTGCACGCTAACGCCAGTGGCTAGCGATGACAGGCCCATTTTTGCCATTTCGTTAAGAATGACCATTGAATACTGGAATGGCACGCCGACGCCGCCGTATTGTTCAGGCTGATCAACGCAAAGCAGGCCATTCTCACCGAGCTTGTTCCAAAACTCGCGCGGCATCCATGCGTCTTTTTCCCACTGCTCGTAATGCGGGTGAATTTCGTTTGCCAAAAAGCGCTTCACATTGTCGCGAAACAGTTCCAGCTCGGCGGTATCAATAGTGGCCATCGTCATTTTCTCTCTAAAGTGGAGGTCATTTTCAATTCGTTGCGCATTTTATGTCATTTACTGAGCAATCGGTACCATGCCACAGCCCTTGGTCAACAGCCCAATCCACCCACGCGCTACACTGCGTGCAGACTATTTATCGGATGAACTTCTATGACAACCCAGACTTGGCCCACATTACTCGATGACTTGCGCGCACAGAATGCTGCGTTTTCTACCGTCATTGCCTGGATAAACCAACACTACAGCTACACGCCTTGTGCTTTCAGCAATGGCGCAGCTAACAATGCCGCTGGCGAAAACGAAGGCGCATGTCGCGTTTTCGCATTTGCCCAGCTAAACAAGATGTCCGAGCAGGATACTTTGCTGTGTTTTGCCGAGCATTACACTGCTGTTTTAGCCACACCAAATGGCAGTGATCACACCAATATTCGCGCCTTCATGAGCACCGGTTGGACCGGCATTCGCTTCGATGGTGTTGCACTGGTCGCGAAAAACTAATGTAAACCATTTGTAACTGCTCGCGTTTTGCTTAAACACACGCTCTACACATCTGAGGATTTTATGAAACGTACTGCCCTAGTTGCTGCCTTATTAGTTGCCACCACCAGCGCTTATGCTCTTGATGCCCGTATCAACACCGGCCTACAGCTTGCCGGCGTAAGCACACAAGCCGAAGCTGGTGCCTCCGTTGACCTAAAAGCCCAAAAGGATGCAGCCAAGCAAGGCGCTACCTCAGCTCGCGATAACGCCATTAACGCTGGCCTAGCCGGTGTCGCTAGCGGTAAATCTGCTGCTGAAAGTGGTCATGCTGCTGCCGATGCTGCCAAAGCTTCTGGCACAGCCGCAGTCAACGATGCCAAGGCGCAAGCCGAAGCAAAGCTTGGCACAGCTCAAGCATCCGTTGCCGGCTATAAGCAAAATGCAGAATTGCAGATTGGCGCAAATGATCGCGTCGCCTTAGCCAAGCACTTCGCTAGCGGTACAGCGACTAGCAAGCTCATGGGCAAAATGCTCGGCAGCAGCGATGCTAACGCACCAGCAGCCGGCTATGAGTCCAAACTGGTACTGGGCGCTAAGCTCGACAGCAGTGTTGCAAAGTCGGCCGTCGAAGTTGATGCCAGCTCGGTGAAAAAACTAAGCACACAGCCTAAAGGCACTAAGCTGCTAAAAGTTGGCGATCATATTGTTCGTGTCGATGCGAAAACCAATGTGGTTGTTGCCGTAGCCGCTATCAGCCCTAAATAAGCTGTCGCCGCTAAAGCGCTAAGATTGTCTTAGCGCGATGCAAAAAGGGTCAATGCCTTCACCGGCATTGGCCCTTTTTTGTGCCTATTGAACCTGCCTCAGCTATACTTCTGCGTTCTTTTGCAGCGCAATTTACTCACTGCTGCCAGACGACGTTAGGAATAGCTCATGAGCGATACCGCACAACCCATCCAAACTTTTCAAGGCCTTATTTTAGCGCTGCAGAGCTACTGGGCAGAGCAGGGCTGCTGCGTGCTGCAGCCTTATGACATGGAAATGGGTGCGGGCACGTTTCATACCGCGACATTTTTACGCGCCATTGGGCCTGAGGCATGGCATGCCGCCTACGTGCAGCCATCGCGCCGCCCAGCCGATGGCCGCTATGGCGAAAACCCCAATCGCTTACAGCACTATTACCAGTTCCAAGTGGTGTTGAAGCCAAATCCACCAAATATCCAAGACCTGTATTTAAACTCGCTACGCCATATCGGCATTGACCCTACTGTGCACGATATCCGCTTTGTCGAAGACAACTGGGAGTCACCAACACTGGGCGCGTGGGGCTTGGGCTGGGAAATTTGGCTCAATGGCATGGAAGTCACCCAGTTCACCTATTTTCAGCAAGTCGGTGGCCTAGAGTGCTACCCAGTTACGGGGGAAATCACCTACGGCCTTGAGCGCTTAGCTATGTATTTACAGGGCGTCGACTCGGTGTACGACTTGGTCTGGACCGATGGCCCATTCGGCAAAGTCACCTATGGCGATGTCTTCCATCAAAACGAAGTTGAGCAATCGACCTATAACTTCGAACACGCCAATATTGACGAGCTGTTTAAGCTCTTCGATCTTTACGAGTCAGAATCCAACCGCATCATGGCGTTGAAACTGCCCTTACCGGCTTATGAGTTTGTCTTGAAAGCCTCACACACCTTCAACTTGCTAGATGCGCGCCGGGCGATTTCGGTCACAGAACGCCAACGCTTTATTTTGCGTGTTCGCGCATTGGCTCGCGCTGTGGCACAGAGCTATTTTGACTCACGCGCAGCGCTAGGCTTTCCACTTGCCGATCCCGCTTTACGAGCAGAAGTGATGGCCACCATCGATGCCCAGGTAGCAACAGCAGGGGAGAAGCAGGCATGAGCCATCCATCCGTTTTGTTTGAATTAGGCGGCGAAGAGCTGCCACCCAAGTCCTTGCTAACACTGGCCACGGCTTTGCGTGATGGCGTTGAGCAAGGCCTCAAAAGCAAAGGCCTTGAGTTTGCTGGCGTGCGCTTTTTTGCCGCGCCGCGCCGCTTAGGTTTAATTATCGACTCCTTGGCGCCACAGCAGCCAGATCGCGAAGTTCGCGCCGATGGCCCACCGGTGAAAGCTGCTTTCACAGCCGATGGCCATCCCACGCCTGCTGCACTTGGCTTTGCTCGTAAAAATGGCGTTGAAGTATCTGACTTAGATGCCTCGGGTGAAAAGCTTCGTCTAGTACGCACTGTAAAAGGCGAGGCTGCTGCCGACTTGCTAGCTGGCATTTTTGAGCTGGCCATTAAGCAACTGCCGATTGCCAAACGTATGCGTTGGGGCAGTAGCCGTGTCGAATTTGTTCGCCCCATGCATTGGCTGGTGTTGCTTTACGGAGATGCCGTGGTGCCAGCCTCTGTGCTCGGCCTCGATAGTGGCCGCACTAGCTTTGGCCATCGCTTTCACCACCCAGCAGCTGTAGAGCTTGCACATGCCGATGATTACGTTGAAGCCATGCGCTCAGCGCACGTGCTTGCTGACTTCTCTGAGCGCCGCACGCAGATTCAGGGCGTAGTTAACGACCTTGCGACACAAGCCGGTGGCCGCGCGTTAATGCCCGATGCTCTGCTTGACGAAGTCACCGCCTTGGTGGAATGGCCAGTGCCATTGGTTTGCAGCTTTGAAGAACGCTTTTTGAGCGTGCCGCAGGAAGCGCTAATTTCCACCATGCAGGACAACCAGAAATACTTCTGCTTAGTCGATGCCAATGATCAGCTCATGGCGCGTTTCATCACCGTGGCCAATATCGACTCTACGGATCCAGAAAAGATCATTTCTGGTAATGAGAAAGTGGTGCGCCCACGCTTAACCGATGCCGAGTTCTTTTTCAGCCAAGATAAAAAGGTCACGCTTGCCGAGCGCAATGAACGCCTCAAGCAAGTCGTGTTTCAAGCGCAGCTCGGCACAGTTTTCGCCAAAGCCGAGCGCGTATCGACATTGGCCGGGCATATCGCAGGGCTCATCGGTAGTGATGTTGCCTCTGCAGAGCTCGCCGGCAAGCTCTGCAAGTCCGACTTAGCTAGCGAAATGGTCAGCGAATTCCCAGAGCTGCAAGGCATCGCGGGCTACCATTACGCGCGCCATGAAGGCCTTGCCAATGATGTTGCGCTGGCACTCAACGAGCAGTATTTGCCACGCTTCTCTGGCGATACCTTGCCAACGACGGCTACCGGCGCTGCAGTGTCATTGGCCGACAAGCTCGACACATTGACTGGTTTATTTGGCATCGGCCAACCACCGACCGGCTCGAAAGACCCATTTGCATTGCGCCGTGCGGCGTTAGGTGTTCTACGCATATTGATTGCAGGTGACTACCGCATTGATTTACGCGAACTAGTCGCCACAGCCGTCGCTCAACACGGCTCGGCGGTTACTCAAGCCAACGCCGCCGAAGATGTCTTTAGCTTTCTGCTAGGGCGTTATCGCGCCATGTTTGAAGAGCAGGGCATCAGCGCCGAAGTCATTGCCGCTGTGCAAGCTTGCCAACCTACTGTAGCGGGCGATGTTGCTCGCCGCGTGCAGGCAGTGGCAGCGTTTAGTGGCCTGCCCGAGGCCACCGCCTTGGCTGCGGCTAACAAGCGCGTGGCCAACATCTTAGCTAAAGAATCTTCGGTTTCTGGCTCAGTTGATAGTGCACTTTTACAAGAGCCTGCCGAACAAGACTTGGCAGCCCAGCTCGATGCCTTACAGGCACGCCTGGCACCGCTTTATGCCTCCGGCGATTATGGCCAAGCATTAAGCCTGCTCGCGACCTTACGTGAACCAGTGGATGCCTTCTTCGATAATGTCATGGTCAATGCCGACGATGCCGCTATCCGCCTAAACCGTTTACGCCTGCTCAACCAACTGCGCGCGCTGTTCTTACGCGTGGCCGACATCTCGCTGCTAAGCTAAAAACCTGGGCAGCTATCGTCGCAATAGATTATAGCTGCCCAAATTGGCTCTGGCCGATTGTCCGATATGCCGGACGCTCAGCTTAAAACTGCCAATGACCCAAGCTCGCTTTATGCGTATAAGTTAGTGGTGTTCAACTAACTTGAGTGATTACGCCATGCCAGCTTACAAGGCCCCTCTGCGCGATATGCGCTTCCTCATGAACGAAGTCTTTGATTACCCAAAGCACTACGCAAATTTACCCGGCGGTGAAGACGCGACCCCTGATATGGTCGACGCGATCTTGGATGAGTGTGCGAAGTATTGCGAAGAAGTACTCGCGCCAATCAACCAATCCGGCGACGAAGAAGGCTGCCATTTTGCCGATGGCGAAGTCACTACGCCAAAAGGCTTCAAAGAAGCTTACAACCAGTATGTTGCAGGCGGCTGGCAAGGCCTGAACTATCCAGCTGAATTTGGCGGCCAAGGCCTGCCTATGTCCATGGGCTTGTTAAAAGCCGAAATGATGGGCACAGCAAACTGGTCGTTCACCATGTATCCGGGCCTATCGTTAGGCTGCATGAACACAATCATGCTGCACGGCGATGAGCAACAAAAAGCCACTTTCATGCCAGCATTGGTCGAAGGCCGTTGGTTGGGCACCATGTGCTTAACTGAGCCACAATGCGGCACCGACTTGGGTCAAGTAAAAACCAAGGCTGAGCTTCAGGCCGATGGTAGCTATAAGCTCTCCGGCACGAAGATTTTCATCTCTGCTGGTGATCACGATCTATGTGAAAACATCATTCACATCGTGCTGGCTCGCCTTCCAGACGCGCCTCCTGGCACGCGTGGCATTTCCTTGTTCATCGTGCCTAAGTTCAATGTCGATGTTGAAGGCAATATGGGCGAGCGCAACCCCGTTACTGTTGGCTCCATCGAGCACAAAATGGGCATCCGCGCTTCGGCCACCTGCGTACTGAACTTCGATGGTGCAACTGGCTATTTGATTGGCCCGCCCAACAAAGGCCTTGAGTGCATGTTCACCTTCATGAACACCGCGCGTATCGGCACTGCCGTGCAGGGCATTGCTCACGCTGAGCAATCATTCCAAGGCGCATTGCCATATGCCAAGGATCGTCGCTCGATGCGCGCGCTCACCGGCAAAAAAGAACCGGATCAAGTCGCCGACTCGCTGATTCATCACGCCGATGTCCGCCGCATGCTGCTGACACAAAAAGCCGTTGCTGAAGGCGGCCGCGCGATGATTTATTTTGCCGCTCAGCTTGCTGACAATATGGCTGTGGGTATCACCAACGGTGATAAAGAGCTCTATGACTTCTGGGATGACAAACTTGGCTTCTACACGCCAATTCTGAAAGGGGTATTGACTGAGCTAGGCCTTGAAGCTGCCAACCTCGGCATGCAAGTGTTTGGTGGCCACGGCTACATCAAAGAGCACGGCATGGAGCAGTACGCACGCGACGCGCGCATCTCCACGCTGTACGAAGGCACCACCGGCATCCAAGCGCTGGACCTATTGGGCCGTAAGGTTCTGATTGGTTCACGCGGCAAAGTGGTTCGCGAGTTCACTGGCGATATCGCCAAGTTCTGCCGCGCCAACGTGGCAAACAGCTCAATGCGTCCATTCGTTTGGGAACTAACGAAGATCGCCACGCAGTGGAACTACCTGACAGTGCGCATCATGCTGCAAGCTCGTAAAGATCGCGACATGGTTGGTACTGCATCAAATGATTTCTTGATGTACTCAGGCTACGCCATGCTGGCTTACTTCTGGGCGAAAATGGCCGCAGTGGCTTTCGATAAACTAGAAAATGGTGGCGCTGAAGAGCCAGCATTCTATGAAGCGAAAATCCAAACCGCTGAGTTCTATTTCGACCGTATTTTGCCACGCACCAAAAGCCATGCCGAAGGCATGCTTAAGCCAACATCTTCAATCATGAAGATGAAGGCTGAGCACTTTAACTTTAACTAAGTTACTGAGCGTTTGAGCAGAAGGGGCTATGCCATAAGGTATAGCCCCTTTTTTGTTTTATGGCCTAGCAAATCCAACTTGCAGTGCTAGCATGAGGCCTAGAGGAGAGCCTTCATGACGGTTACTAGCACCTACACATTAACGCGCACTTTGTTGTTCATCGGCCTGGCCGCTTTAGGCTATCTAAGCTATTCCGTGCTCAGCCCGTTTTTTATTCCAATGGCATGGGCAGCTATTCTAGTATTTGTCACATGGCCTGTTTATCGGCGAATTTATAATCTCGTTGGCCAACGGCAAAACATTGCCGCTGGCATCATGACCTTATTGCTAACCTTGCTGCTTATCGGCCCATTGGCGTGGCTGGTTCTTCTGCTGCAAACTGAAATTCGTAATATTTACGCCCATATCGGAGAGCTGCTATCTCAAAGTCAGCTGCCTGTTTCACCATGGCTGGCCGATTTTGCCCCTTGGCTTTATGACGAGCTGCAACGCTGGTGGACGCAGACTCATGCCGACCCTCAAGCCGCCAAAGATAGTATTCGTAGCATCGCCAGCCTCGGCATTCCGCAAGCCAAGCTGCTTGCAGGTGGCATTAGTCGAAACCTAATCAAACTGGCTATCACCGTGTTTACCGCTTTCTTCTTTTATCGCGATGGCCTTGCGCTAATGCATCAAACTCGAAAGGCGTTGGCACTTATTACGCCCGGGCATGGCGAGCGTTATATGAAGGCGGCCGGGGACATGACCCGCGCCGTCGTCTTTGGCATCGTTCTGACCGCGGTAGCACAGGCCACACTGGCCGGTGCAGGCTATGCCGTGGCTGGGGCACCAAACCCAATATTTCTCGCCGTAGTGACCTTTTTAATCGCGCTGATACCCTTCGGCACACCATTCGCTTGGGGTGCTGTATCGCTTTGGCTTTTAGCTAGCGGCGACACATTCAGCGCTGTAGGTCTCGCCATTTGGGGCGGGCTTGTTGTTAGCTCAGTCGACAATATCATTCGACCATTGGTCATCTCCACGGCAACCAAAGTGTCGTTCTTGCTGATTATGTTTGGCGTGCTTGGCGGGCTTACTGCATTCGGAATGATTGGCCTATTTTTAGGCCCCGTCATATTGGCTGTGATGTTAGCTATTTGGAAGGAGTGGCTTGAACAGCCAACAAGTGAAGAGTCGAATAGCCAGCTATAGCGCCATCGTGTCAAAAACCGCTTGCCGATGCTTGAGCCGCTTGATCAAGGCAAAATCGGCAGCGGCCTCTGGATAGTGCAGGGCGGTCATCGCTAACCACTGCTTATATCTTCCGACCATCCGCACATCCTGACCATTCATTTCTGCTAAAAACTTAAGCTGAGCCTGTCTTACGGCAGCCCAGCTTAGTGACTCGCGACCACTTATTATTTCCTCAACCAAGCCAGGCTGACTAACAGCGGCTCTGCCTATCATTAGCGTATTGCAGCCGGTTATTTGCTGGCATAACTCAGCAGCAGCCTTGCTGTGCACATCACCATTGGCAATGATGGTCATACCATTAGCATAGCGACGAGCATCGGCAATGGCGTGCCAGTCCACTGGTGGCCGATAGCCTTGCGCTTTAGTTCTGCCATGAATGGTTAGCCATGAGCTTCCTGCTTGAGCAATTGCGGCGACATTTTCAGCCATCTCGCTAGCATCATCAGTACCCAATCGAATCTTGGCGCTGACTGGGACTTCTGACGGCACAGCATTGCGTACAGCCAACACAATTCTATGAATTAACTCTGGCTCTTTTAACAAAGCGGCTCCGCCGCGATGCCTATTTACGGTCTTCGCGGGGCAGCCAAAATTGATATCAATTGCTAGTGCGCCTAGAGATGCCGCTTTAGCAGCGTTTTCGGCCATCAGTGTTGGATCACTGCCTAGGAGCTGTAAATGCACTGGGGTGCCATTTGCAGTTTTGCTTGCCGTTTCCAACTCTGGCATATGCCTTAGGAAAACACTGGAGGGGAGTAGCTGCTGGGTTATTCGTAAAAATTCGGTAACGCACCACGCATAGGGGCTGAGCTCTGTAAGTGTTCGGCGCATATCGAAATCGGTTAAACCCTCCATCGGCGCCAAAACCAACTTTACCTGTTCCACGTGAAACACCCCGATGGCCTTTTGGCGCTTTATGAGAACTCATTGCGCCAAAAGGCTTTGGCCTCTTATACGTCGAGGTTGGTTACTAGTAGTGCGTTGGTTTCGATAAACGCACGGCGTGGTTCAACGTTATCGCCCATGAGCGTTGTAAACATTTGATCCGCACCAATTGCATCCTCAATTTTCACCTGCAACATGCGGCGAGACTCAGGGTCCATCGTTGTTTCCCAAAGCTGGTCTGGGTTCATTTCGCCCAAGCCTTTATAACGCTGCACGCCAAGACCGCGCTTAGACTCCTGCATAAGCCATTGGTAGACCTGCTTAAATGACTCAGCAGCGACCTCACGCTCACCACGACGCACCAGGGCGCCAGGAACCATAAGGCCATCAAGCGCATCGGCAAGTGTCGAAATTTGGCGATACTCAGGAGACGAGAAGAATTCTGTGCCTAATCGATAGGTGTATGGAACGCCGTGAGCTATTAAGTCGATTTGCACAAAATAGTTTTGTGTTTCGTTATCAAACACTGCTTCAACTAAGTAACGTTGGCTAGGGTCTGCGGCGTCATTAACTGCCTTCTGTAGCTTTCCAGACCACTCAACAACAATAGCTTGATCAGATAACTTGTCTGACGCCAAAGTGCCTAAAGTTAAAAACTGCTCCAGCATAACTTCGGGATAACGACGGCTTAAGCGCTTTAGCAAATTAATGAAATTACGGTAGCCATTAATCAGGCTCTCTAGAGCCAGGCCGGAAATTGCCGGTGAGTTTTCAGAAATCCGAAGCTCAGCGCCATCTAGCGCAATAGATGTTTGGTACTTCTCCATCGCATCATCATCTTTCAGATACTGCTCTTGCTTACCTTTTTTGACTTTATACAGCGGCGGCTGAGCAATATAGATGTAGCCACGCTCGATAAGCTCAGGCATTTGCCTAAAGAAGAAGGTCAGGAGCAATGTACGAATATGCGAACCGTCGACATCCGCGTCGGTCATGATGATGATTTTGTGATAACGAAGCTTGTCTGGATTGTACTCATCACGGCCAATACCGCAGCCCAGCGCAGTGATCAAAGTGCCGACCTCGGCCGATGACAACATCTTATCAAAACGAGCTTTTTCTACGTTTAAGATCTTACCCTTCAATGGAAGAATAGCCTGCATTTTACGGTTACGGCCTTGCTTGGCAGATCCACCAGCCGAGTCGCCTTCCACTAAATATAATTCAGACAGGGCAGGGTCTTTCTCTTGGCAGTCTGCCAACTTACCAGGCAAGCCTGCGATATCCAGCGCCCCTTTACGGCGCGTCATCTCGCGCGCCTTTCTCGCCGCTTCACGAGCACGAGCTGCGTCCAAAATCTTACCGACAATGATTTTGCCCGCTGAGGGGTGCTCGAGTAAGTACTCTTCGAATTTTTCACTCATGATGCTAGAAACAACGTTAGTTACTTCCGACGACACAAGCTTGTCTTTAGTTTGGCTGGAAAACTTAGGATCCGGCACTTTAACTGAGACAATAGCCGTTAGGCCTTCGCGCATATCTTCACCAGCAGTGGTTACTTTATCTTTTTTCAGCAGGCCTTCTTTTTCAACATAGTTGTTCAAGGTTCGTGTTAACGCTGTCCTAAACCCCTGAAGGTGAGTACCGCCATCACGCTGAGGAATATTGTTGGTATAGCAATATACGTTTTCTTGATAGCTATCGTTCCACTGCAAAGCCACCTCAACACCTATGCCGTGCGGGTGCTCATCTTGAGGAACAATGAAGTGAAAGACGTTATTAAGCGGCGTCTTGTTCACGTTTAAATAGTTAACGAATGCCGCCAAGCCACCTTCATATTGAAATAGCTCTTCTTGACCTGTGCGATCGTCTTTTAATGCAATGCGCACGCCTGAGTTAAGAAAAGACAGCTCGCGTAGGCGCTTAGCCAAAATATCGTAATGAAAATCGTAATTCTCTATGAAGATGTCAGTGTCAGGCTGAAAGTGCACCTCTGTGCCGCGGCGCTCAGTTTTTCCTGTGATGCGCATAGGTGATACTTCAACGCCATCCACTAGTTCAATATGGCGATCAATAACCGCGCCGCCGGTGAACTCTAGCGTATGCACTTGGCCATCACGACGAACCGTTAGCCGCAGGTATTTACTCAATGCGTTTACGCAGCTAACACCAACGCCATGCAAGCCGCCCGACACTTTGTAGCTGTTCTGGTTAAACTTACCGCCGGCATGGAGGCCTGTTAGCGCGATTTCTGCCGCACTACGCTTTGGCTCATGCTTGTCATCCATTTTCACATTAGGCGGAATGCCACGGCCGTTATCTGAAACCGTGATGCCATTATCCGAATGAATTGTGACTTGAATTTCGTCGCAATGGCCAGCCAAGGCTTCATCGATAGAGTTATCAACGACCTCAAACACCAAGTGGTGTAGGCCCGTGCCATCGGAGGTGTCGCCGATATACATCCCAGGGCGTTTACGAACAGCCTCCAGACCCTCTAATTGGGTAATACTGGACTCATCATAAACATCACTCATTCTTCTTCTCCGGTGCGAGCCTGCGTTGAGACTGGCGTAATATTGCCCTGCTTCACGTGAAACACTTGCCGTGGCATTTGCCCACAAAAATCATCCAACTGATCAAACTCAATGGTCGTTAACCAAGTTTGCAGATTCATTTCTTCTATCCACTGCATCATTAGTCTGCGCGATGTCTGATCCAGCTCTGAAGCAAGATCATCAAAAAGCAAAACAGGTCGGGCGCCAGCAAGACGTAAACGCTCAACTAAAGACAACTTAATCGCGCATACGCAAAGCTTTAATTGGCCACGAGACAATCGCTCCTCAGCCAAAACACCATCTGCGCGAATTCGAATATCAGCACGATGGTAACCTAACTGTGTAAAGCCCCTCTCAGCGTCTTTTACACGCGCCTCTTTCAGCAATTCCAAAAGAGGAACATCGGCATCCCAGCCAGGCTGATAGCCGACCTGAATATTAAATCCTTCCAGTAGGCGCGACATGGCAGCCACTAAAAATGGCTGCCATGAGTCCATAAAGCGTTTTCTCGCCGCATGGATTTGCTCACTAGCATCCGCAAGCTCAAGTTCCCATGCGAGCAATAAATCATCGGGTATTTTAGCACTTTTCAGCAAAGAGTTCCTTTGTTGAAGCGCGCGACTTGCTCGCGCCCATTGATCAACCAATGAGTGTTCCACGTGAAACACACCCCAATCTAATAATTGGCGGCGAGGAAGACTAGGCCCAGACAAAACATCAAGCGACCGTGGGTCAAACAATTGCACTGGCAAAAGATGGGCGAGCGCCGAGAGGCGAGAGGCGCTACTACCATTTAAACGAGCAGATGTAGTGCCATCACTATTTTTTTGAATGCCCAGGGCATGGCCAGAACCAGTAGCAGCAAAAATAGTTGTTGATTGCTGACCATCTTGAATAAGACGCTTAGCTTTTAGTGTTCGAAAAGAGCGGCCAACACCGAGCAAATAAATCGCCTCCAAGAGAGAGGTTTTGCCGCTGCCGTTATCGCCAACTAAAATGTTCAAGCCAGGAGATGGCTCAAGAGAAAGCGGCTGCAAGTTGCGCCAATGGTGAACTTGCAGCCTAGAGACAGTCACGCTAAGAGAGAGACCTTACAGACGCATAGGCATAACGACATAAACGGCGTTGGCCTGCTCAGGATCATTGTCGCGGATTAATGCAGAACTGTTGGTGTCGCCTAAAATGGCTTGGGTATAAGCACCATTAAGTGCGTTCAGGACATCAAGCATATAACCAACATTGAAACCAATCTCTAAAGAGTTGCCACTGAATTCAACTTGCAGCTCTTCTTCAGCCTCCTCTTGATCAGGGTTGGTAGCTAAAATTTTCAGTTGCTGATCATTAATTTGTAAGCGCACACCACGGAATTTTTCATTGCACAAAATTGCAGCGCGCTGTAACGCAGACTTCAGCTCTTCGCGACCGGCGATCAAAGTACGGTCACCATTTTTAGGCAACACACGTTCGTAGTCAGGAAAACGGCCATCAATTAGTTTAGATGTGAAAGTTACATTGCCGACAGTAACGCGCAGATGATTTGAACCAAGCGTTAATGTGACCTCTGTATCTTCATCAGCAAGCAAACGAGATAGCTCTTGCACACCCTTGCGCGGGACAATAACCTGAGCCTTTTCAGTAACTTGAGATGATATCTCAGCATCGCACATGGCGAGACGATGGCCATCTGTAGCGACTACACGTAGACGATCTGCGGTGACCTCAAACAACATGCCATTGAGGTAGTAGCGAACATCTTGCTGAGCCATCGCAAACGAAGTTTTATCAATCATCTGCTTCAAAACACGCTGAGTTAACGTCACGGTATATGCCGCGTTGAGGCTTTCTTCTAAGTTCGGAAAATCATTCGCCGGCAATGTCGTCAACGTAAATCGGCTCTTGCCGGACTTAAGCAGTAAGCGATTGCCATCAACGGATAAATCAACTTGCGCCGTTGCAGGCAGGGCGCGGCAAATATCCAGCAATTTACGGCATGGAACCGTAATCTTCCCATCACGCGACTCATTCTCTAAATCTTGGCGCGAGAGCAGCTCAACCTCAAGATCGGTGCCAGTCATGGCAATTTCGCCATCAGCTACCACAATTAAAACATTCGATAGCACCTGCAAGGTTTGACGTTTTTCAACAACGCCAGAAACTTGCTGCAAGGGCTTTAATAACTGATCGCGAGACATTGAGACTTTCATGGTTATCTTCCCAAAACTTACGCCTGAAGCTGGCGCAACAAAGTAGAGTAATCTTCATTCAGCTGAGCATCTGACTGCCGAAGCTGAGCAATCCGATCGCAGGCGTGAATAACGGTGCTGTGATCCCTGCCATCGAACGCTAGGCCGATTTCAGGGTAACTATTGCCGGTAAGCTCACGCGATAGCGCCATCGCCATCTGGCGAGGCCTAGCAAACGAACGGTTGCGCTTTTTTCCTTTTAGATCGCGCAGTGAAATCGAAAAATATTCCGTTACAACGCGCTGAATGTTCTCGATAGTAAACTGCTTCACGCGCAGAAGCAGCAGATCTCGCAATGCTTCTTTAACTAATTCCAAAGTCACCGGTGCGCCTCGAAAACGCGCATTGGCAATGACCTTATTTAGCGCACCCTCAAGCTCACGCACGTTACCCTGAACGTGCTCTGCAATAAAGTGGGCAGACTCTAAAGGCACATCAAAACCCGCTGAATGCGCCTTTTTCAGCAAGATGGCAACGCGAGTTTCTTTATCTGGCGGATCAACTTGAATAGACAAGCCCCAGGAAAAGCGCGACTTCAAACGATCATCCATGCCCGAAATATCACGCGGAACACGATCTGAAGTCATGATGATTTGGCGCGAGCCTTCTAGCAAAGAGTTGAAAGTGTGAAAAAACTCATCTTGCGTGCTCTCTTTTTTGGCAAAAAACTGGATGTCATCAATTAACAAGGCATCTAGCGAACGATATAAGCGCTTGAAATCATTCATCATTGATCGCTGAAGGGCATTGATGAAGTCGCCCACGAAGCGCTCAGAAGTAATGTACATAACTCGAGCATTGGGGTTTCTGCGCAACATTTCATTGCCCACAGCATGCATTAAGTGAGTTTTACCTAAGCCGGTAGGGCCATAAATAAACAGCGGATTGGAATGCGATGCGCCAGGGTTATCAGCCGCTTGCAGACAGCCTGCATGCGCTAGCTGAGCACCTTTACCAGAGACAAAGTTATCAAAGGTGAAAAGAGAGTTCAGGCTGCTTGCTGGGCGTGCAATTGGCTCAATGACCGGCATCAACGGTTTCGCTAGCGCAGACGGGGAGGTTGCAGGCGTCGTGTTTCGTAACGATTGCGACTGCTTAGGCTCTGCATCGCCGCGCGAACCAACACGAATACTAACTTGAGTGATACGTCCGTCAGACATATTGGTAACGATTTCACGTATCCGCGCCATAAATTTGTCACCAATATGAGTGACAAAAAAAGTGTTAGGCGCCAATAACAGCAAAGTCGTAGCTGACTCTTCAACCTGTAAGGGCCGTATCCACATCTGAAAAAGATTAGGTGGGTACTCTTCTTGTAAGCGCTGCAGCGCACCTTCCCACACAGAATCAGCCATACCATCTGTCCACATAGCAAAACGAGATTCTAACGGGCTTAGCAGGCAATGCAAAAGCTTTTATCCACAAGATTTGAGAGCATGTAGATAAGTTAGCGTATAACTACGGTAGCACTCAGAGGATTAGCTGTGACGAATACCAGGACTCAAAGTTATCCACAATCATCCACAGCTTTTAAGATCACTAAAGAACGGGCTCATAAACAACTATTGATGTAATCTAACATCTTGTAATTTAACAAAAAAAATGGCTTATCAACAAAATATCAGGACCACTATAAAAACCACTAAAGCTCTTAAAATCTAAAAGAGTATTTATTTAATGGTTAACAATAAGGAACTGTGCACAACTTTAAAATCACGATCTTTAAGATTGATAAGCAAAGCCGTTGACAAAAGCACGGCACTTACCTAAGATTCCGCTCCCTTGAGCCCAACTGGGCGAGTTGTTAGCGGAACGCAATCATGAAACGTACTTTCCAACCCAGCACCATCAAGCAAAAACGTACTCACGGCTTTCGTGCACGTATGGCTACTAAAAACGGTCGCGCCGTTCTAGCTCGTCGCCGTGCAAAAGGTCGTAAGCGCCTAACTGTCTGAGAAATGTGAGCACTCAGCGCTTTACCAGAGACCGACGTCTACTGACACCAGCAGACTTCAAGCACGTCATGGATGGCGCTGAGTTCAAAGCACATCATTCGCACTATATGTTGTTAGCAAAAGCATCAGCGCATACAACTGATCGCATTGGCTTCATCATCGCGAAGAAAAAAGTCAAACTTGCTGTTAGTCGAAACCGTATAAAGCGATGTGTTCGCGATACGTTTCGTCTGCAATTGCCAGCAAATTATGCGCTCGATATAGTTTTTCTTGCCAAAAACGCCTTAGCCGACATTCCAAATGAAACGCTACACAGTGATTTTGCGAAAAGCCTTCAGCAGCTGCATAACAAAATATCAAAACAGTTAGCCAGTTCATTATGAAATGGCTACTGCTGTTGCCTATCCGATTTTATCGCTATGTAATCAGCCCCATGCTGCCTCCTCGTTGCCGTTACGAACCTACTTGCTCGGTCTATGCCGAACAGGCAATTCGTGAATTTGGTGCAATACACGGTGGTTGGCTTGCGATAAAACGAATATCTCGCTGTCATCCTTTCGGTAAACACGGCTATGATCCCGTACCGAGTAAAGTCACCCCTCCTTGTCGTCAACAGGAACCGTGAGTATGGAATTCCGTCGCACACTAATTATGGTGGCACTCGCTGCTGTCACATATTTCTTATTTCTATCTTGGCAGCAGGACTACGGCACTAAGCCTAAAGCTGATGAAGTGGTTAGCACAGCGGTTACGGCTGAAGCCGGTGACATGCCAGCAGTGGTAGCTCCCACAGTAAATTCTGATATCCCTGCAGTTGCGGTTGCAACAGCAGCGAATGTTAGCAAGCCAGTATTAGTGTCGGACTCTACGACGTCACCGCATGTGCGAGTACTAACGGATGTCTTAGATGTAGATATTGACCGTCTGGGTGGTGACGTTACGCGCGTGTCTTTGCCTAAATACACACAGACTGTGACGGATAAAACACCATTCGTACTGATGAATCAGTCCAATAATCTCACGTATATCGCGCAAAGTGGCTTAGTCGGTGTTGGTAATGGCACTGGCCTACAAGGTTTGGATGATCAAGCCAGTGGCCGACCACTTTATGATGTAGCGCAAAGCCAATTCACCTTGGCTGATGGCCAAGATGCTCTGAAAGTTGTGTTATCGACAACAACAGATGCTGGCGTCAAAGTTGAAAAGGTTTTCACCTTTACTCGTGGCGACTATCGCATAGGCATTAATTATCACGTTGCTAACACCAGCGATAAGCCTTGGCAGGGCGTTATGTTCGGCCAAATTAAGCGCGATAACAGCAAAGATCCAAGTAGTGACAATCACTCATTTGGCATGGTTACCTTTTTGGGTGGCGCTTGGTGGACTGCTGATAAAAACTACAATAAAGAATCGCTCGATAATTTTGGTAAAGAAGTGATGAGCCAACAAGTCACCGGTGGTTGGGTGGCGATGGTTCAACATTACTTTGTCTCTGCTTGGATACCACCCGCTCAGCAAATCAACCAAATCAGCACGCGTAAAGGCAATAACGGCGCAGATAACTACATTGGCTTCACGTCGAGTCCTTTGCTAGTTGCACCTGGCGGACAGGGCAGTGTTGCTGCAGATTTTTATGCCGGCCCAAAAATCCAAGACAAGTTGAAAACTTTGTCACCTGGACTTGAGTTGACAGTGGATTACGGTTGGTTGTGGCCAATTGCGCAATTCTTGTTTTGGCTGTTGAAATCAATCCATGGCTTCTTAGGAAACTGGGGTTGGTCAATTATAGTCCTAACGATTTTGGTCAAAGCCGCGTTCTTTAAGTTGTCGGCGACTAGCTATCGTTCCATGGCCAATATGCGTCGTGTAATGCCTGAAATGCAGCGCATGAAAGAACAGTTTGGTGATGATCGCCAAAAAATGTCGCAAGCCATGATGGCTCTGTACAAAAAAGAGAAGATCAATCCATTGGGCGGTTGTTTGCCAATATTGGTGCAAATGCCCGTGTTCATTGCCCTGTATTGGACATTGATGGAATCGGTTGAGCTACGTCACGCTAGCTGGATCTTGTGGATTCAAGATCTCTCCTTAATGGACCCCTACTTCGTCTTGCCATTGCTGATGGGTGTTTCGATGTTCGTTCAGCAGCAGCTCAACCCAGCGCCGCAAGATCCTATGCAGGCTAAGGTTATGAAGATAATGCCTGTGGTGTTCACCGTATTCTTCCTATGGTTCCCAGCTGGTTTGGTGCTGTATTGGTTGATGAACAATTTGCTGTCAATTACGCAGCAGTGGGTTATTACTCGCAATATCGAAAAAGCTGCTGCGCAACAAAGCGGGCACTAAGCTCCGATGGCGTTGATCACTGACACGATCGCCGCCATTGCCACGCCACCCGGCCGCGGTGGCGTTGGCATTATTCGATTGTCTGGGCCAAATGCCGAGCGCATAGGTCGAGAAATCGCAAATCATGCAATGCCAAAAGCCTTACTACCACGGCATGCTCTGTTCACGTCGTTTTATGACAGCCAAGCTCAGGTTTTAGACGAAGGTTTGCTGCTGTATTTTCAAGCTCCGCACTCCTTTACCGGCGAGCATGTGGTTGAGCTTCAAGGCCATGGCGGACCCGTCGTTTTGGGCATGTTATTACAAGAAGCGATACGTCGCGGTGCTCGCATGGCAAGGCCTGGCGAGTTTTCTGAGCGCGCTTTTCTCAACGATAAATTAGATTTAGCACAAGCTGAAGCCATTGCTGATCTCATTGAAGCTGGTTCTGAATCAGCTGCTCGTGCTGCCGTTCATACACTTCAGGGTGCATTTTCGCAGAAGGTAGATGAGCTTTTAGAGTCGCTGATTTACTTACGCCTGTTCATTGAAGCGGCAATTGATTTCCCTGAAGAGGAAATCGATTTTCTTGCTGATGGCCAACTTGAAGCCAAACTCGAAGCCGTACTTGCACAAATAGATCAAGTTTTATATCAAGCAAAACAAGGCGTTATTCAAAGCGATGGCATGCGAGTTGTTATTGCTGGATTGCCAAATGCCGGCAAATCCAGCCTGCTGAACGCATTAGCAGGGCATGACGCCGCTATTGTTACCGATGTAGCAGGTACAACCCGAGATGTCTTGCGAGAACAAATTCAAATCGATGGCATGCCATTACACATAATTGATACCGCAGGCCTACGCGACAGCTCTGATGCGATCGAGCAAGAAGGCATCCGGCGTGCTAAGCGCGAAGTTGATGCGGCAGACGCGGTGATGTGGGTTTGGGATAGCCGACATCCAAGTGAAGACATTGAAAAAGCAATTTTTCAGCAATTTGAACAATGCCCGAAGCAGCTATTTATTGTGCTTAACAAATGCGATTTATCACAGACAGCATTAGGCTTAGGCGAGCTTAGCTGCGCCAAGCAACAACTTAAAACCATTGCATTATCAGCTGCTAACCATAATGGCCTAGAGCCATTAAAAGAGCATTTGAAATCTCTGATGGGTTACCAGCCACTAGGCTCAGGTCATTTTTCAGCACGCCAACGGCATGTTGATGCCTTGGTGCGAGCTAAAGACCATTGTCAGCAGGCAAAAAAGGTATTGTTGAGTCATAGAGCTGGAGAATTAGCAGCAGAAGATTTACGGTTAGCGCAGAACAGTTTGTCTGAAATTACGGGGAGTTTTACTGCAGATGACTTGTTAGGGCGTATATTCTCGTCATTCTGTATAGGTAAGTAAGTTAAAAACAAAATAGAACAATAATTGACCACTGAATTAATTGGTACTATAGTACCATTCTAATGTGGCCCTAGGGCTTGAATTAACGGAATATGGCTCGCCTGGAGTAACCATGAAAAAAAATAAAGTAGGATTAGCCGCACTTGTTGGTGTTGGAGCATTTGCGCTTTACACCGTAGCAACCTTGCCGCCGGCTCCACCCGCAGTACCGCCTGTCCCAAGTGTTATTCCAGTACCTAATATCCCTGAGTTAACGGCTTACGATATGCCGACAGGTCATGTGCCCGTTAGCAACGAGCCGTATCAATCAACTTACCGCAGTGTTTCGCTCAGCGATTTAGCGGATCGAAATCTTACTACTGGCGTCTACACCGGCACCCCTTACTGGAAGCAGCGTGAGCAATGGTTTAAAGATCATTACTACGACACGCTTGCAGCACGCAAAGTTTGGGCGCCAGGCACAAGCCCAGAGACACATAAACGCGGTGATAAAGTTACTTGGAAATCTGAACCTATTCCTCAGTATGTGCCGCCACCCTGCGATCAGCCACAACCAACTGGCTATGACGCTGAAGGTTGCCGTTATGTAAATCAATTATTTACAGATGTCGCAGCGACAGATCCAGCGAAAGCGCAAGAAATGCGCGATCAAGCTCGCCGTGGCCGCGACGTTTGGTACAAAGGCACGTTTGGCAACCAGGATGAAAACTACCTGCTGCAATCACGTGTCGTTGGCAAAGACAACATGAATTACCCATGGCTCGATACGCGCACGCGCTCAGAGCGTTTCACTAAATGGGGTTTGATTAATGATCCAGACTGCAGCGAAGGTGATGCCAGCACAAACTGGTATGACAAATGCCAAGACCCGCATTCATCGGGCGTTTTAGGCTATCGCAAATACTATGCTGACCCCATTAAAGACAAAGATGGCAAGGTAATTTATAACCCGCAAACAGCGGCTTATAGCAAAGATGAAATAGCTAAAAACAAGCGCTTCATTATTGGCCATCCTTGCGTTCAGTGTCACGTAGGCTTTGACCCAACGAATCCGCCAGAAAATCCTAATGAACCAACATGGACCAACTTAACGGCGACAATTGGCAACCAACATATTGTCCAGCCTGATGCATTTTTCCTAGGGGCCCCAGAAAGCAGCCCAGCGCGTCAGGTCTTAAAAGGTGGTCGTTTAGGCACTATCGATACTTCGTTGGTGGCATCGGATTGGATGAATAACCCCGGCACACAAAACAACATCATGGACTTCCATAACAAGCGAATTTTCTCGCATGAAATGAAAGACCCAGTCACTGGGAAAATCAGCACAGCAAATACGCGCCATGTTTTGAAAGGTGCTGAAGATAGCGTTGGTGAGCATCTCGCGCTGATTCGTGTTTACGTCAATATCGGCATGTGTACCGAGGAGTGCTGGACGCCAAACTTTGCTTATCCTGGCAGGATGATTGGTCGCGGCACCGAGCAAAGCCCACTGCGCATCATGCAATGTGCGGCTGAGTGCGATCCATGGAACTATGCCGATGCCAAAATGGATGACCTCGCGGCGTTTTTGATCACCGGCGGTCCAACCTACTTAATGGCATCGAAAGACAAAGATGGCAAAGCTGGTACTGATTTTATTGATACAAAAGTCGTGCCTAAAGGCCGCGAAGTGTTCGCGCAAGAATGCGCAACTTGTCACAGCACGAAAATGGCGCCTGCCAATATTCGTAACGACAAAATCGCTTTAGGCAAATTCTATGAGGGCCATGTTTTCGGCAAAGAAGACTACTGGACCACGGAATACAGCGAAGCTGAGCGTAACGATCCAAAGTTCATTGCACGCTACTTAAGCAAAGATGCTGCTGGAAAATTACGCCCAAATCAGTTCGCTGAGAAAGGCGTGTTTGGGCAGGATTGGTTAGGTAATGATGAGCGCACGCCATTCAATATCATTGGCACTAACTTCTGCCGCGCGCTGCACGATAACCATAACAAGGGCCATATTTGGGAAGAGTTCTCTTCTGAGACCTACAAAAATAGCCCTTCACCCGGCAGTGTGCCGCGTGTTCTCAATCGCATGATTCCGTTTATTGGCGGCATGAAAGTGGGCGAGAAAAAAGTTGAAGGCGGCCCCGGCTATCTGCGCAACATTTCACTATTGTCGGTCTGGGCTACGGCGCCATTCATGCACAATAATGCGATTGGCGAAGTGACTTATTTGGCCGATGGTTCACCAGACTTCACGGTTGCGGGGCGCATCAAGCAATTCGAAAACTCGTTTGCCGAGCTGATGACCTCTGACAATCCAAAAGATGAAAAACATCGCCCACAAAAAATTTCGCTAACCACGGAAGATACAAAAATTACGGCACGTGAAGACATGCAAGGCTTGTTAAAAATCCCCGTGAAGAAGGGCACACCGGTAGCGAATATCGCCTCGGTTAACCCACACAGTCCTTTGTTTATGGGTTGTGGCGACATCGTGGAAAATAACGGCCACCAATTTGGTGTCGACCTGAGCAAAGAAGATAAGTACGCACTACGTGAGTTCTTAAAGCTGATGTGAGGTTGTTATGAAGCGCGTGTGGCGATGGATTGGCCTATTGGTTGTAGTAGCCGGCGGTTTATTCTGGCTGCTACAGCCAAAAAACGACGCCAATATCGCTGAGCTGGTGCACAGTACAAAAGCACCAGCGGGGTCGGTATCGACGAAAGTTATCCCGCAAACGGATTTGCCACCAGAAGGCACGCGCTCGCTTTTTGACCATATCATTGCGCAAAATGATGGCCTGCCATATCCCTATGACAAGCTAGTAAAGCTAATTCAGGATCAGAATCCGAACGGTGAAATGCCGATCAATATTCTAATTCCTGATGGCCGATCCTTGCTTAAGGGCTTGGCCGACTACAAGCATCCACGCTCGCTTATTGCAGCAGACTTTGAGCAGAAAAATAAAGCTGGTGGCTTAGGGCTACGCCCACGCGGCCAGCTTTTTATGGGCTTTGTTGAAAATGCGCGTGAAATTGAAGTCTTAAGCTATAACGAAGCAGCGGGGCGCTTCGAGTTTCAGCTCGTGCAAAATTACTGCGCTGGCTGCGTGCCGCGCATTGTCTATGCGCAGCGCGCTATCTGCACCACATGTCACCAAGGCGCTGGGCCAATATTTCCGCAACGGCCGTGGAATGAAACTAATGCTCAGCCCGATACTGCTGAAGCCATCCGCATTGCACGAGGCGGGGCTGAAAAATACTTATCATTGCCAATAAGCAATGTCCTAGCATCACCAGATCGCTTCGACCAACTCACCGATGAAGGCAACTTTATCAACGTGACCCAGCGAATTTGGCTCGATGGTTGCGGCTTAAACGGTAATGAGTGCCGGCGCACATTACTGAAACTGGCTCTGTTATATCGCGATAGCCCAGGTAGTTTCGATCCTGAGCAGCCTTTAGCTAAGCAGCTGCAAAAGCTGCAAGCGGTGAACTATCCCAAGCAAGGCATTGCCGTGCCGGAGTCAGATATTTTCAATCGCGACCCATTGGGTGAGCGCCGTGGCTTCAAAGGCTGGTGGCATAAGCTCACGTCGCGCGACATTAAATTGGGCGAGGGCGCGATGAATAATGAAGATTTAGATGCCTTTGATCGCCTACCAAAGCTTCAAGCTCGCCTCGATCCATTAAGTCAGCGCCCGCCAAAGCAAACATTGAGCGCGAATGATATTGATGGTGTTTATGGCGTAGCTGTACTGTTTAGCAGCAGCGATATCGATCAGCTGAGTGAAGCAGTGAACTATCAACCATCAGCGTATTTGGCAAAAGTAGATGCGCTTCCTAATGAAGTTTTTGTCGCTAAGCCGGTCAGCCGGGTGGCGCTGATGCGCGCACTATTGGGTCAGGATACTAATTATTGCTGTTTATCGACAAAAGAAATGTCACCACCGCAAGCTTCAGGCGTGCCTCCTTTGAAAGTCAAAAAACACGCTATTTTGAAAGACTTTGAAGATCATTGCTTTGCCTGTCATCGCGGCAACCCATCGAAACGCTTAAATTTCATGGGCGGTGCGGATGAAGATGCCGTATTAGCGAGCATTAAAGATAAGTCAGAAATTCGCGACGCCCTAGACTGGGAGCGTTACACCGGCACAGAAAAGGCCAATAAACTCATGCCGCCGCGCGACTCTATTCAATACGAAGAACTAATCGATGCTGGTAAGTCGGGGCAAGATGCGTTGAAGCGAATGCGAGAAGCCGTGCCTAGCCTCTTTGGATTTTAACCAGCACCAGCTTTAACGCTGGTGGAGTAAAAATGAAAATAATAAACGCCGTTGCCGCAGCCACGTTGCTACTTAGCTTGCCCACATTAGCGACGGCAATGCCGGCATATGCCCGAGCCTACAAGCAAGAGTCGGGATATATGCCCTCATGCAATGCCTGCCACACCGATGGCGGTGGCTCAAAGCTCGATAGCTTCGGTGAGGAGTTTAAGGTGGCCGGAAAAAACATGGCCGCTTTCGGTAAAATTGCTAACAAAGATAGCGATGGTGACGGCATCAGTAATAGCGCTGAGATGCAGGCAAAATCTAATCCGGGCGATAAAAAATCGACGCCGAAAAACCCAGGTAATTGGCTAGATATCGCAAGCTTAATCCCGCGTGAGGTTCGCCATGCTTTTCCTGGTGTGCTGACGTGGCTGCCGCAAGATGCTCTGCTGACGAAAGCTGATATTGCTGCGGCAAAGAAAATGGGTGTTGAGCTTAGCGCCGATGACGACAACACAATTTACATTCCCCTGGTTGATCGCCGACCCGCAGGAACAGGGCTTATTTTTGCAGCCAATTATCAGGGAAAGGATTTTTTCCTACTGATGACCACTGACAAAAAGCTCAACATCAGCCGTGTTAGCGTGCTGCACGCAGATAAAGTGCCTAGCGCTAAAGGCTTGAAAGTTTATGATCAGTTCGTCGGTCAAGCAGCGAATAAAGTCAGTATTTCTGCAAAAGCCCCGCTTGAGCAGGCTGTCCAGCTCGCGGTTAAGCGTGCCGGCATGTTGCTCTATGTGCGCTTGAGGGGGGCATAAACGTGGCCGATCCCGCCTTCGATTTTTTCAGTGACGCACCTATAGTCGATGCTGCCATTGTGCAGCTGCCGCCAGAGCCATCAGCATGGTTGAGCATTGGTGGACCAATTGGGCTAGTACTTTTTTTCTTCGCGATTTGTTTTTTGCTGCGATTTTTTATCCCCTACAAAGATCCTAAATTAGCGTTTTCATTAAAAGACTTACCTGTGGCTGCGCAGCGAGGAATTGCACTTTCGACGGTACTTTTTGGCGTCGCCTTCTTTTTTGGCTTGGCGGAAGTACATTACCAGATCGGGCTTAATGGCAGCACCGATGAGTACTTCGCGAATATGAGCCAAGGCAAGCTGATTGCCTTTACCCATGCCCATTTGTTTGGCTTCACTTGCGCCATTTTAATTATTGGCATCCCATTCTCTATGCACTTCAATCGTTTGAGTTGGTATCAATGGGTATTCCCCGTAGCACTAGCGGCAGCACTCACCGATATTGTGTCGTGGTGGGGGATCAAGTATGTTTCGCCCAATTTCGACTATGTAACGATGGCCTGCGGCGCAGTCTATGGGGGCGCTTACCTATGGATGCTGATTGGTATTATCCGAGTCATTGTCTTCCCCAACCTGCGCTGGTTCCCTGACTACTTAAATGAGCGAAGGGGAAAGCGCGAGCTTTGAAGTGGCAGAGTGTTTATGCAGCGATGGCTAGTGACAGGCGCTTTAATTGCGTGGAGCTCTTTCTGCTATGCCGATCGCATCATCACCTATGCGATTGACCCTCAGCGCACACAAGTGAGCATCTCCTGGCAATATTTAGGCGTGCCTACCGAGGGCGGAGAGTTCAAAGGTGTGACAGGCTTTATTTACGGAAACTTAGACTCGCCAAATAAGTCATGGGCTGAAGCACATATTCCCGTCAATAGCTTTAAAAGTGGCTGGAAGCTAATTGACCACCGCCTGATAAAGTCCGGCGAGTTCTTCCGCGCCAAAGAATATCCTGAGATTATTTTCCGCAGCAAAAGCATCGATACCGTGAACAAAAAAAGCCGCGAACTTAGCTTAAGTGGTGAGATCAGCGTCAATGGCATCGTCAGGCCTGTAACACTATTTATTGAAACCAAGTCGCTTGGCCCACATCCATTTTATGGTGATGCAAACGCTGCCAGCATGAAGGCAGTGACACGTTTTAATCGCAGTGAATTTGGTATGGACAAGTTTGTTGGCATGGTCAGCGACGAAATTGTCGTGCATTTGGCCGTTGAAGCGGTGGTGGTTAAAAACTGAACTGGCCGCAAGGCCGCGCAAACCGTATAATCAGCCCCCGTTTAAACCAGCGCCCGCGCGGGGTTTTATCTATGTTGTACAGCAAGTCTTACGATGTCATCGTTATCGGCGGCGGTCATGCCGGCACCGAAGCCGCCTTGGCTGCCGCGCGCATGGGCTGCCAAACCTTATTGCTGACCCATAATATTGAAACCTTGGGGCAGATGAGCTGCAACCCCGCAATCGGCGGCATTGGCAAGTCGCATCTGGTGAAAGAGATCGATGCACTCGGCGGCGCGATGGCTCTGGCCACCGACATGGCAGGCATCCAATTTCGCGTGCTCAATAGCCGTAAAGGCCCAGCTGTGCGCGCAACACGTGCCCAGGCCGACCGCGCGTTATACAAAGCTGCCATCCGAGAAATTTTAGAAAACCAGATCAATCTCGATATTTTCCAGCAAGCCGCCGACGATTTCATTGTCGAGGGCGAGCGCATCACCGGTGTTATCACGCAAACCGGCATTCGTTTTAATGCAAAAACCGTCGTGCTCACCACCGGCACATTTTTGGGCGGCACCATTCATATCGGCATGCAGAATCATCGTGGCGGCCGTGCTGGCGACCCGCCATCGATTGCTTTGGCTGACCGCCTGCGCGAGTTGCCATTGCGTGTTGGCCGCTTAAAGACTGGCACACCACCACGCATCGATGCCAAGTCGGTAGATTTCTCTGTGATGCAGGCGCAGCCTGGTGATACGCCGTTGCCGGTGATGTCGTTTATGGGCAAGCGCGAAATGCATCCGCGTCAAGTTAACTGCTGGATCACGCACACCAACGAGGCAACGCACGAGATTATTCGCGGCGGACTTGATCGCTCACCGATGTATACCGGCGTGATCGAAGGTGTTGGTCCGCGTTATTGCCCGTCGATCGAAGATAAAATTCATCGCTTTGCTGATAAAAACTCGCATCAAATATTTATCGAGCCTGAAGGCTTGAGCACGAATGAGCTTTATCCCAACGGCATCTCAACCAGCTTGCCGTTTGATGTGCAAGTGGCCTTGGTACGTTCGATTAAGGGCATGGAAAACGCCCATATCACGCGCCCAGGCTATGCCATCGAGTATGATTATTTTGATCCGCGCGACCTCAAGCACACGCTAGAAACCAAGGTCATTGCCGGTCTGTTTTTTGCTGGCCAGATCAATGGAACCACAGGCTACGAAGAGGCTGGTGCGCAAGGTTTATTGGCGGGCTTGAATGCTGGCCTGCAAGCGCAGGGCAAGCCCGGTTGGTATCCCACACGCGATCAGGCGTATCTCGGTGTGCTCGTCGATGACCTCATTACTATGGGTACGAAAGAGCCGTACCGCATGTTTACATCGCGCGCTGAATACCGCTTGATGCTGCGCGAAGATAATGCCGATACTCGCCTGACCGCTGTAGGCCGTGAGCTTGGCCTTATTGATGACTTGCGTTGGGCCGCATTTGAGGCCAAGCAGCAGGCGGTTGAGCTGGAAACACAGCGACTGAGGTCGCAGTGGTTGCATCCAGGTAGCGAAGTCACCAAGCGCTTTACTGAGCTAACCGGCGAGCAAATTAACCGCGAATGCCATTACCTCGATGCCTTAAAGCGCCCGCAGGTGACCTATCTACAGCTAGCAGCTCTGGGTTCAACGATCGTGCCTGATGACTTGCAAGCCGTGGTCGGTGAGCAAATTGAAATCAATGTGAAATACGCCGGCTATGTCGACAGGCAAAGTGATGATGTCGCGCGTCTTCATCAGCAAGAGCAAATGACCTTGCCACAAGATTTTGACTATGACGCTGTGATCGGTTTGTCCAATGAAGTGCGAGCAAAGCTGAAAGCATCGACACCAGAAACGCTAGCTCAGGCTGGACGGATTCAGGGTGTGACGCCAGCAGCCGTGTCGCTATTGTTGATTACGCTGAAAAAACAAGGTCGCCGCTTGTCGCGGGCTGTCTAATGGCGAACGTTAAATTAGCCGCAAATTGGCCAGAGCAGGCTCGTACGCGCTTCGAGCAAGGCCTAAAAGACATGGACTTAAGCTTAACGCCGGCCGTGATAGACAGCATAATGGCCTACTTGGCCGCACTGGTGAAGTGGAACCAAGCCTTCAACCTCACCGCCGTGCGCGATCCACTAGCCATGGTCGACAAGCATTTGCTCGATAGCTTGAGCATTTTGCCGCATATCAGCACGGGTGATTTGATTGATATCGGCACTGGCGCTGGCTTGCCGGGCGTTATTTTGGCGTTGGTTCGGCCTGAACTGAATGTCACTGTGCTCGATAGTAGTAGCAAAAAAACTCGTTTCATCACACAGTTTAAAGCGGCAAATGGCCTGAAAAACCTGACGATAGTGACCGCGCGTTGTGAGCAGCACCAGGGTCAATACATGCAGATTTGCAGCCGAGCATTTGCGAGCCTGCAAGACATGGTTGCGGGCACAGAGCATTTGTTGGCAAGTAATGGCCGATGGCTAGCAATGAAAGGCCACATGCCAGAGGAAGAAATTGCAGCCTTAGCAAGTACAATAAGGCTCGAAACTGCCCCCGCTTTGCGAGTACCCTTTGCAGCTGAGGCGCGCCATTTGGTGTGTTTGGCTCGCGCCGAAGCACTCTAGCCGCGCAAATTTAAGCGGCGCCAACGAATTGATACAGCACTCAAGCATTCGCGCTTGAGGCAAAGACAGCGGCCAAATCAGGCTGATTGAGGACAAGGGATATGATGTTTGCAGTCGCCAACCAAAAGGGCGGAGTGGGTAAGACCACAACGAGCGTCAATCTAGCGGCCTCTTTAGCGGCAACGAAACGCCGTGTCTTGTTGGTCGATTTAGATCCGCAGGGCAATGCCACGACAGGCTCTGGCATCAACAAAAACGATCTTGAGCACTCAGTGCTCGATGTTTTGCTCGCGGATATTCCAGCAATTGATGCAATTTTGACCGGCTCTGGCGGCTACGATGTGCTGCCAGCCAATGGCGATTTGACTGCTGCTGAAGTTGAGCTGGTCGATATGCCGAATAAAGAGCAGCGCTTGCGCCAAGCGTTGCAAACCTTGCGGTCCCGCTACGACGCAGTGGTTATCGACTGTGCGCCATCATTGAGCATGCTCACATTGAACGCTTTGGTGGCAGCTGAAGCGGTCATCATTCCTATGCAATGTGAATACTATGCACTCGAAGGTTTGGCGGCGTTAACGCAAACTATTGATAGGGTTCGCGAAACGGCAAATCCTACGCTGCACATCGCTGGCATTTTGCGCACCATGTATGACCCACGGAATACATTGGCGACTGATGTTTCGGCTGAACTATTCAGCCATTTTGGCGATGTAGTGCTGAATACGGTGATTCCGCGTAATGTGCGCTTGGCGGAAGCACCAGCTCACGGCGTGCCAGCGCTGCAGTACGATAAGAACTCGCGTGGCGCCATGGCTTATTTGGCTCTCGCGACTGAGCTGCTGCGACGCGAAAAGCTCAGCAAAAAAAAGGAAGACTGACCCATGGCAACAGCAAAGAAACGCGGGCTTGGTGGTGGGCGCGGCCTAGACGCCTTGCTGGGCACGGTGCGCAAAGTACAAGATGAGGTCGAGGCGGTAGCTGCCGGCCAAGCGCCAGAGGGCGAATATCAACAGCTGCCAGTCGAATGGCTGACGCGCGGGCGCTATCAACCGCGCCGCGACATGGACCCAGAAGCACTGCAAGAGTTGGCTGAGTCGATTAAGGCGCAAGGTATCTTGCAGCCTATTATTGTCCGTAAAACAGGTGATAAAGCTTACGAAATCATTGCTGGTGAGCGCCGTTGGCGAGCTGCCCAGCTTGCACAGCTAGATACAGTGCCAGCGCTGATTCGTGACTTTAGCGATGAGTCTGCGATCGCCTTAGCGCTTATTGAAAACATTCAGCGCGAAGATTTAAATCCATTAGAAGAAGCGCTAGCAATGCAGCGTTTTGCTGATGAATTCAAGCTTAATCATGGCCAAGTTGCCGATGCTGTGGGCAAGTCGCGGGCATCGGTCAGTAACCTAATGCGCCTACTTGGCCTTCACGATGAGGTGAAGAAAAATCTTGCCCATGGTGATCTCGACATGGGGCACGCGCGTGCCCTGTTAGCACTGCCAACAAATCAACAAGTAGCGGCAGCTCAGCAAGTCATTGAGCGCGGATTATCGGTTCGACATACCGAAGCCTTGGTGCGTGCCCTGCTAGAAGATAAGCCAGCGGTAGGTGGCAAAACCTTAGACCCAAATGTACGCAAGCTACAAGACGATTTAGCGGGCCGATTGGGCGCCGCGGTGCAAATCAACTGCAATGCTCGTGGCAAGGGCAAGTTGGTTATCGCTTATAACTCGCTAGATGAGCTCGATGGCATCCTTGCGCACATTAAATAAGTCGATGTGCTCTCGCCTGATGGTCATGGCAGCGGCGCTGCTGTTGGCTTTTGGGGCGCAGGCAGACGGCTGGGTGTTGAAAAAAACTGATAAAGAGCGCGATATCCGCGTCTATCAGCGAGCACATAGCGGGTCTCAGTTTGATGATATTTACGCGGTCACTGTTTTAGAGGGTGGGCCGGCGCGCATAGAGGCCATCCTCACCGATGCCTCTGCCATGCCCGAATGGCTGGCCCGAGTGACTCAGGCAAAAGTCATTAGCCGCAAGAAAGACGCGGCGATAATTTATCTGCGCTATGTCTTGCCGTATCCCTTTCGTCCTCGAGATGCCGTGCTGTTATCGCGCCGCACTAAAACATCTGAAGGCATAGTGATTGAGGCTGAGGCGGTAGCTGAAAAGTATCCTCTGCAAAAAGACGTGGTGCGTATGCTCGGCGCGAAAAGCCGATGGAAGGTAACGACCGTAGATGCGCATCGAGTGAAGGTAGAGCTGTGGGGCTCTGGCGAGCCCGGCGGGCTCATTCCGGCCATGCTGTATAACTACAATGTCGCGGATGATGCTGTGCAAACACTGAAACAGCTACGGCGAATGGCGTTACGAGAAAAATACGTAAAGGCTGAGAGCAAGGTCGAGCAATCAAACTAGCGCGATGGCGTGAAAGTGACCATATTTTTGCAAAAATCATACTTTCTTAGACGAGTTGTAGAGTGTTTTGTTGCCCTTTTGCTAGCAATTCCCCTATAATTCACCCGCTTCAATGCCAACGGCTTGTTTAACAGTAAGCCGCATACGATGAGTCAGTCATGACAGGAAGTAAGCCCCAGCCGCTGGTGCAGTATCAGCCCGCGCTGCAGCAACTGAAATGGCAAGTGCGACTGATGGTGGCGTTGTGGTTGATAGCGCAGCTTCTGTATGGCACAGCTGCAGGCGTATCGGCACTCGCGGGTGCTGGCATTGCGGTGATAGGGCAGGCATATTTTGTTTTTCGCGCCTTCCGTCATGCAGGTGAAACATCGGCACAACATATTGTGCAAGAATTTTACAGAGGCGAGGCAGGCAAGTTTCTGCTTACCGCGCTTCTCTTTGCTAGCGTGTTCATCTTTTTCAAAGAAGTTGAACCCGTTTGGCTGTTTACAGGTTTTGTATTAGAACAGCTCGTCGCTTGGATTGTGCCATTGGCCAACCGAAACACGCAGCGCTGATGGGTAGAGACGAATGGCTGGTAATTCCACCGAATACATCAAGCATCACCTCACCAACCTGACCTACGGGAATCACCCGGAAAACGGTTGGGGTCTTGCACATACGGCTCAAGAAGCTGCTGAAATGGGCTTCAATGCTATTCACGTTGACACAATGGGTTGGTCGATTTTCCTCGGCATCGTATTTTGCTGGCTGTTTCGACGCGCCGCCAAAAATGCGACCGCGGGCGTGCCTGGCGGCCTGCAGAACTTAGTTGAAGTAATTATCGGCTTCGTTCAGACCAACGTAAAAGACACTTATAGTGGCACCTCGAAAGTTATTGCGCCTTTAGCATTAACGATTTTCGTTTGGATTTTCTTGATGAACTTGATGGATTTAATCCCCGTCGACTTCATTCCAACATTGGCAACAATGATCGGTGTCAACTTCTTTGGCATGGATGCGCACGCCGTATTCTTTAAAATAGTGCCAACCACCGACGTCAACGCCACGTTGGGTATGGGTTTCTCAGTATTTGCGCTGATTATCTACTACAGCATCAAAATGAAGGGCGTTGGTGGCTTTGCTAAAGAGCTAACCTTCCATCCATTCAATACCATCTGGCTGACGTGGTTTAACTTCTTGCTTGAAGGTATCGCGTTGATTGCCAAGCCAATCTCGCTAGCACTGCGTTTGTTCGGCAATATGTATGCCGGCGAATTGCTCTTTATTTTGATCGCGCTGCTGCCATGGTATGTGCAGTGGACGTTGTCTGTGCCTTGGGCCATCTTCCACATTCTGATCATTACGCTACAGGCGTTCGTGTTCATGATGTTGACGATCGTTTACTTGAGCATGGCTTCTGAAAAGCACGATCACTAAGAAAACCCCGTAACTTTAACTCTGAACCAACCCTGAAGAGGAAACTCACATGGAACAAATCATTGGCCTTAACCTGATCGCCGTTGCCCTATTGATTGGCTTGGGTGCTCTGGGCACTGCTATCGGCTTCGGCATCTTGGGCGGCAAGTTCCTAGAAGGTACTGCACGTCAGCCAGAGCTAGCTCCTCAGCTCCAGGTTAAAATGTTCATCGTCGCCGGTCTGCTCGACGCCGTCACCATGATTGGTGTTGGTATTGGTCTGTTCCTGCTGTTTGCCAACCCGTTCATTCAGTAATTCGGCCTAAACCCCGAGCCACGGCGAGCACTATGCTCGTGAATGAAACCGGAATAGAGGTGATAGCGTGAACATCAACTTCACAATCGTAGGCCAGGCAATATCGTTTGCTATCTTTGTCTGGTTCTGCATGAAGTTCGTGTGGCCGCCAGTCATGGCTGCACTTGAGCAGCGCCAGAAGCTAATTGCCGATGGCCTGAATGCTGCCGATAAAGCAAAGCAAGATTTGGACGTTGCACACGCCCAAGTTGCGCAAGAGCTGCAAGCAGCTAAGCAAAAATCAGCTGAGCTGATTGAGCAAGCTAATCGCCGCGCCAGCCAAGTGGCTGACGAAGTGAAAGCACAAGCTGCCGCTGAAGCAGAACGTATTTTGACTCAGGCTCGCGCCGACATTGAGCAAGAAATTGCCGGTGCCCGCGATGGTCTGCGTCAACAGGTTGCTAGCCTCGCCATTGCTGGCGCAGAAAAGATTTTGCAAGCCGAAATCGATTCCGCCAAACATGCAGTGATGCTGGACAACTTGGCTACCGAGCTGAAATAAGAGGCGTTTGAGACAGTCATGGCAGAATTAACGACCGTTGCACGTCCTTATGCTAAGGCCGCTTTTCAGTTGGCGCAGGGCGAAGGCAAGTTGGCCGAATGGTCAGGCATGCTGGCGCTAGCAGCACAGGTAATTGCAAATACTGAATTTGCTGCCTATGTCGCTCGCCCAACGCTTAGCGCTAAAGATCAAGCCGATGCGTTATTGGCTGTGGTCGCTGATCAGCTCAATGAGCAGGGCCAGAACTTCATTCGTCAACTCGCTGGCAACAAGCGCTTAGCCGCATTGCCTGCAATTAGCGGCTTGTTCGATGAGCTGCGCGCACAAGCCGAAGGCGCTGTCGATGTGGCAGTAACTGCGGCCTTTGCTATGAGTGATGAGCAGCAAGCAGCGATGGCTCGTGTGCTAACTGAAAAACTGTCGCGTCAGGTCAAACTGACGACGGCTGTCGACGCCAGCTTAATTGGTGGGGCCGTGATTCATGCCGGTGACTTAGTCATTGATGCCTCCGTACGAGGCAAACTCGGCAAGCTTCGCGCCACCCTGAATACTTGATAATTCCTTCGAGGAAGAGAGCATCATGCAGCATCTGAATCCCTCCGAGATCAGCGAGCTGATCAAGAGCCGCATCACAGACCTAGATTCGTCTGTTGAAGCCCGTAACGAAGGCACTATCGTTGGCGTAGCCGACGGTATCGTGCGTATTCATGGTCTCGCCGACGTTATGTACGGCGAAATGATTGAGTTCGACGGCGGTGTCTATGGCATGGCCCTCAACCTCGAGCGTGACTCTGTTGGCGCCGTGGTTTTAGGCGGCTATCTGACATTGCAAGAAGGCCAAAAGGCTCGCTGCACAGGCCGCATTTTAGAAGTGCCAGTTGGCCCTGAAATGTTAGGCCGCGTGGTTGATGCTTTGGGCATGCCTATCGATGGCAAAGGTCCAATCAACGCTAAGCTGACCGATGCCGTTGAGAAAGTAGCTCCCGGTGTTTGGTGGCGTCAGTCCGTCGACCAGCCCGTACAAACTGGCTACAAATCTGTCGACGCGATGATTCCTGTTGGCCGTGGCCAGCGCGAGCTGATCATTGGTGACCGTCAAACCGGTAAAACAGCATTAGCTATCGATGCCATTATTGCGCAGAAAAACTCTGGCATTAAGTGCGTCTATGTTGCTGTCGGTCAGAAGCAATCAACCATTGCTAACGTGGTGCGCAAGCTCGAAGAGTTTGGTGCCATGGCTTATACCACTGTCGTTGCCGCTGCCGCTGCTGAAGCACCAGCCATGCAATTCTTGGCGCCATATTCCGGCTGCACCATGGGCGAATATTTCCGTGACCGCGGTGAAGACGCACTGATTGTTTATGATGACTTGTCGAAACAGGCTGTGGCCTATCGTCAAATCTCCTTGCTACTGCGCCGTCCACCAGGCCGTGAAGCCTATCCTGGCGACGTGTTCTATCTCCACTCCCGTCTGCTTGAGCGTGCTTCGCGCGTGTCTGCTGAGTACGTAGAGAAGTTCACCAAGGGCGAAGTGAAAGGCAAAACCGGCTCATTAACCGCGCTGCCTATCATTGAAACGCAAGCAGGCGATGTGTCGGCATTCGTTCCAACCAACGTGATTTCGATCACCGATGGCCAGATCTTCTTAGAATCATCGCTGTTTAACGCCGGTATTCGTCCAGCCGTCAACGCCGGTATTTCGGTGTCGCGAGTTGGTGGCGCTGCGCAAACTAAGATCATCAAAAAGCTGTCGGGTGGTATTCGTACCTCGTTGGCTCAGTACCGTGAACTGGCAGCATTCGCTCAGTTCGCTTCTGATCTCGATGAAGCTACACGTAAACAGCTAGAATTGGGCCAGCGCGTGACTGAGCTGATGAAGCAGAAGCAATTTGCTCCACTCAGCATCGGTGACATGGCGCTGTCTATTTTCGCAGTCAACGAAGGTTACTTAAACGATGTTGCAGTGAACAAGGTATTGGATTTTGAAGCCGCCTTGCACAGCTATTTCAACAGCGAAGAAAAAGCGCTGATGGACAACATCAATGCCACCGCTAACTACGATGGCAAGATCGAAGCGGCACTGCGTGCCGGTATCGAGAAGTTTAAGGCCACCCAAACCTGGTGAGCCACGGGAGGCTCGGCCTAGTGCCGAGCCAACACCCAGCAAAGAGTCGGTGAGGCTATGGCCAGCTTAAAAGAAATTCGCGTCAAGGTAGCGAGCATTAAAAGCACGCAGAAGATCACGAAAGCGATGCAGCTCGTGGCCGCCTCCAAGATGCGCAGGGCCCAAGAGCGTATGGTGGCAGGTAAGCCATATGCTCAAAAGATTCGTCAAGTAGTGGCTCACGTTGCGCATGCAACGCCTGAGTACAAACATAGCTACTTGATCGAACGCCCGGTGCGCCGTGTTGGCTATATTGTTGTGTCGTCTGATCGTGGTTTGTGCGGCGGTTTAAACATCAACTTGTTCAAGCAAGTGGTGCAGTCCGTTCGCAGTTACCGTGAGCAAGGCGTTGAGTCTGAGTTTTGCTTGATCGGCACCAAAGCCACGACATTCTTTAAGAATGTTGGCGGTAAAGTGGTTGCAGCTAAAACCCATATGGGTGATCAGCCTTCGTTAGAAGCGTTGATAGGCAGCATCAAAGTGATGTTAGAGCACTTTGACGAAGGCAAAATTGACCGTTTGTATTTGGTGTCTAACGAGTTTGTAAACACCATGACGCAAAAGCCGACGCTTCAGCAGCTATTGCCTTTGGCAACAGGTGGTGACGATGATCTCGGTCAGCGTAGTTACAACTGGGATTATCTCTACGAGCCAGAAGCTAAGCCGCTTTTGGATGCGCTGTTGTTGCGCTTTATCGAGTCCCAAGTGTATCAAGGTGTCATTGAGAACGTGGCCTGTGAAATGGCGGCGCGTATGGTGGCTATGAAATCAGCTACCGACAACGCCGGTGATTTGATCCGTAGCTTGCAGTTGGTTTACAACAAGGTACGCCAGGCAGCCATCACCCAAGAAATTTCCGAAATCGTTGGTGGTGCCGCGGCTGTTTAAGCCGCGCATCACTGCAGATAGCATTACGAGTTTTAGAGGATAACCCCATGAGCAGCGGTCGTATTGTCCAGATTATCGGCGCCGTCATTGACGTCGAATTCCCGCGTGATAGCGTACCTAGGGTTTATGACGCCCTGATGGTCGAGGCCACGTCAACAACCCTAGAAGTTCAGCAGCAGCTGGGCGACGGCGTCGTGCGTACGATTGCCATGGGTTCAACCGAAGGCCTGAAGCGCGGTCTGGGCGTTGCTAACTCTGGCGGCCCCATCAGTGTTCCTGTTGGTCAAGGCACGCTGGGTCGTATCATGAACGTACTCGGCGAGCCAGAAGATGAAGGCGAACCGGTCGTTTGCGAAACCAAAATGTCGATTCACCGTAAAGCGCCGTCGTATGACGAGCAAGCGGGCGGTACAGACTTGCTAGAAACAGGCATCAAAGTCATCGACTTGCTGTGCCCGTTCGCCAAAGGCGGCAAAGTAGGTCTGTTCGGTGGTGCCGGTGTTGGTAAAACCGTAAACATGATGGAATTGATTAACAACATCGCTAAAGCGCACAGCGGCTTGTCCGTGTTCGCTGGTGTGGGTGAGCGTACTCGTGAAGGCAACGACTTCTATCACGAAATGAAAGATTCGGGCGTTCTCGACAAAGTGGCCATGGTTTACGGTCAGATGAACGAGCCACCCGGCAACCGTCTACGCGTGGCGTTGACCGGCCTGACCATGGCTGAGTACTTCCGTGACGAAAAAGGCGAAGACGGCAAAGGCCGTGATGTTCTGCTATTCGTCGACAACATTTATCGCTACACACTGGCAGGTACCGAAGTATCGGCACTGTTGGGTCGTATGCCATCGGCTGTGGGCTACCAGCCTACGCTGGCTGAAGAGATGGGCGTTCTGCAAGAGCGTATCACTTCGACTAAAAACGGTTCGATTACATCGATCCAAGCCGTATACGTTCCTGCCGATGACTTGACTGACCCATCGCCAGCTACAACATTTGCTCACTTAGACGCCACAGTTGTTTTGTCGCGTGACATCGCCTCGCTAGGTATTTACCCAGCAGTTGACCCGCTCGACTCGACTTCACGTCAGCTCGATCCACTGGTCGTTGGCGATGAACATTACGAGATCGCTCGTGGTGTGCAGAACGTGTTGCAGCGTTATAAAGAATTGAAAGACATCATCGCGATTTTGGGTATGGATGAGCTTTCGGAAGAAGACAAATTGGTCGTCTACCGTGCTCGTAAAATCCAACGTTTCTTGTCGCAGCCTTTCCACGTCGCCGAAGTATTCACCGGTGCACCTGGCAAGTATGTGTCATTGAAAGAAACTATCCGTGGCTTTAAAGGTATCTTGGCCGGCGACTACGACTCTCTGCCAGAACAAGCGTTCTACATGGTCGGTGGTATCGAAGAAGCCGTCGAGAAATCCAAAAAGCTGTAAGTTGCTAAGGCCTGCGGCTTAACAGCTGGGGCTTAGGAGTAAGACATGGCGAAAACGATTCATTGCGATATCGTCAGTGCGAAAGAGTCGATTTTTGCTGGTGCCGCGACCTTGGTCGTGGCACACGGCACGCTCGGCGACGTCGGCATTACCCCTGGTCATGCCCCGTTGCTGTCGCAGCTGGCTCCAGGTCCAGTGCGCATCATGAGCGAAGCGGGTGACGAACTCGTGTATTACGTGTCGGGCGGTGTGATTGAAGTGCAGCCCAATGTAGTCACTATTTTAGCTGACACCGCTTTGCGTGCTGCTGATATGGATGAGGCTGCGGCCTTGGAAGCACGTAAGCATGCGCAAGAAGCGCTGACTAATCAGAAGAGCGAAATGGACACTTCAGTGGCCCTTGCTTCTCTAGCTGAGGCTGCTGCTCAGCTGCGTACATTGCAAGCGATGAAAAATCGTAGCGGTCGCGGTTAAGTTCGTAAAGTGTAATTAGCGTAATGAAAAAGGCAGCTTAGGCTGTCTTTTTTTATGCTTGCAAAAAATGCGACGGAAGTAGCCCGTCTTCAGGCTCGCAGACCGTGATAATCCGTGCTAAAACTCTAAACACAATAACAACATATAGACGTTGGAGTACCACGTGAAAACGGTGATGCAAGTACTGCAAGGAAAATCTAATCAAGCCACTTACACCATTACGCCGCAAGCGACCGTGCTCGAGGCTATTAGCTTAATGGCCGATAAAGGCATTGGCGCACTGATCGTTGCTGAAGGCGATCGCATGGTTGGCATTGTCAGTGAGCGTGACTATGCGCGGAAAGTCGTGCTGATGGAGCGTTCGTCATATAACACTTTGGTTCGCGACATTATGACCAGTGCCGTATTAGCTGTAACTGCAGAGGAGACGACTGAGCGCTGCATGGGCATCATGACTGAAAAGCGTCTACGTCATTTACCAGTGCTCAGTGGTGAAAATATCATTGGCATCGTGTCCATTGGTGACTTGGTGAAAGAAGTGATATCGGAGCAACAGCAAATCATTGAGCACTTAGAGCAATATATTCGCGGAGA
>NZ_CEYEMI010000006.1:0-81312 GCF_982810325.1 Paraperlucidibaca sp. | reverse complement strand
CCCAGCCGACGAGCGCGGTAGCTGGTGCTCGTATACTGTCTTGCCACGTAAGCGGAAAAGATCGTTTAAATGCAGCAAGGACTCAGAATGCCCAACAAATAACTGAGAGTTAGCATTCATATAGGGCGTAAACTTCTCTAACACCTTGCGCTGTGTATCTTTATCAAAATAGATCAATACGTTACGGCAAAATAGCGCGTCGAAAATGCCTTGGATAGGCCATTGATTATCGAGCAGATTGAGTGGCTTAAAAGTTACCAATTCCCGCACTTCGGGGCGCACACGCACCATGCCCTCATTGCTACCTTTACCACGCATAAAGTAGCGCAAATATTTAGGGTCTAGCTTCTCAATACGATCTGCTCGATACACGCCAGCATCTGCTTTCGCCAATACACTGGTGTCGATATCTGTTGAAATAATTTCCACTGGCGGATTTTTGCCGAAGACCTCTAAGGCCGTCATCGCCAAAGAGTAAGGCTCCTCGCCTGTAGACGCAGCGCTGCACCAAATGCGAAATGGCCGGCTTTTGTCTGTGTGCGAGCGCATCAAGGACTCAAGGATGGGAAAGTGATATTCCTCGCGAAAAAACGCCGTTAAGTTGGTGGTTAGGCTGTTAACAAAGGCCTCCCACTCTTCCGGATTTTTTTCCACCAGTTGTAAATATTCACGAAAGGTTTGCGTGCCCGTTGCGCGCAAACGGCGAATAATTCGCGAATACACCATGTCTTGTTTGGTGTCGGCTAAATTGATGCCGGCATGGTCATAAATTAGTTTTTTAACTTGCCGAAAGTCACCTTGATTAAAGGCAAATCCAGCCTCTTTTCCATCAATGGTGACTACGCGCTCATTATTTGCTTTCACGACCCGCATCTCCTTGTTGCGCTGACCACCCAATATGGTGGCCAGCGTCGGAACTCACGACCCGTTTCAGGGTTATGCCCTGTTATTTAGAACTCTTCCCATTCATCATCGAGGCGGGCAGCGGCTGAGCCACCCACTGCTTTAGGCTTTGGCGATGACTTGAAGGCTGGTGCTTTGCCAACCGTACGGAATGGCAGACGCTCTACTTTGCGTGAACCGAAGCCTGAGCGTTCACGGCCATCGATGCGGAACACGCCCACTGCCTCAGTAAGATTGGTGGACTGATCCTCAAGCGATTGCGCAGCGGCAGCAGCCTCTTCCACCAGTGCTGCGTTTTGCTGCGTGGTTTCGTCCATCGTGGTGATGGCGCTATTAAGCTGCATGATGCCGGTACGCTGCTCTTCCGATGCCGCCGAAATATCGTTCATGATCGATGCCACTTGCTGCGTCGAGCTGACGATTTCCTGCATGGTTTGACCAGCAGTTTCCACTAACTTGTAGCCATTCGACACTTTCGCTACCGACTCAGAAATCAACTCTTTGATCTCTTTTGCGGCCGAGGCACTGCGCTGCGCCAAGTTACGCACCTCACCTGCCACCACCGCAAAGCCACGACCCTGTTCACCGGCACGCGCCGCTTCAACAGCGGCGTTTAGCGCCAAGATGTTGGTTTGGAAAGCGATGCCATCGATAACGTTGATGATTTCAGCGATTTTGCTAGAAGACTCAGCAATGGCGCCCATGGTTGTGACCACTTCGCTAACAACACGGCCACCGCGATCGGCGACTTCCGAGGAAGTGCGTGCTAACTGGCTAGCCTGCGTGGCGTTATCGGCGTTATTACGCACCGTGTTAGTTAGCTGCTCGGTGCTAGATGCTGTTTGCTCCAAGCTTGCGGCTTGCGACTCGGTACGGCGTGACAAGTCGGCGTTACCGGCAGCAATTTCTTTGGCTGCACCGTTAATTGCATCGGTCGCTTCTGTGATTGTCGTGATGATGTCTTTCAGCTGCGTCACGGTAGTGTTTGCATCAGATTTCATCTGCGCAAAAGTGCCTTGATATTCGCGCTCAATCGTTTGCGTTAAGTCGCCTTTGGCGAGCGCATTCAAGACACGAACAACATCCTCCAAACTTTGGCCAGTGGCATCGATCAGCTCGTTTAGATTGTTTGCCAATGCTAAGAAGAAGCCATCTTTACCTTTTGTATCAATGCGTTGCGTGAAGTCACCCATGGCGGCAGATTCAACCATATGCGAGATCTGCTGCTCTGAACGAACCTCTGAAGTACGATCATTCCACTGACATACGCGACCTAGATATGTGCCATCAGTATGAACTACTGGGCGTGTGCTTAAGCGGATATTGCGCCCAATGACCATGCCATCGGCTGCCTTTGGCACATCTAGTTTACCGGCTGTAATACACTTCAAATCTGGGTCATCGAGTGACTCAGTAATAGGTTTTCCCATCAGTTTATCGACAGCCTGACCGCTGCCCAGAACGTCCTCAAACAAACGGCGCGCCGAGTTATTCATATAAATCAGATTGTTTTCTTCGTTCGACACAGTGACCGGAGCGTTCACACTGGCCAGCGCGAAGCCCATGCGTTGCGCTTCGTCTGCAGCACGACGCGTATCAGCCATGTCATAACGCAGCTTGATAAACATCGATTTAAAGGCGTCGGTCATCGCACCCACTTCATCATGACGATCGGTGTGTACCAGCAAGGACATATTGCCGTTGGTGATCTCAACCATCTGCTTGCGTGCACGATCTAACGGCTTAGTCACCACCGAGAAAATGCGATAAAGCAACGCCGCATTAAGGACCGCGCCAAATACTATTGTTGCAATAATTTCCCATTGAAGAGTGCTGCCTCCTGATACGCCCAGAGCCTTGTAGCCAAGCACTCCCCACAATGCCAATGCAGCTAAAAACACCAATGTCATGCGGCGTTTTAAGCTGATGTCACCTAAGCGTTGCACTAAGCCTGCAAAACCAGGCTGCATGAGGCGGCCTTCAGATAAAGTGACCTTGGTCTCTTTATTACGCATTTTGCGATAGAGCTCATCGGTCGCCTCTACCGTTTTACGGTCTGGGCGGGTACGTACCGACATATAGCCAGTAATTACGCCATTTTCCCAAATTGGCGCGGCGTTGGCCTGCACCCAATAATGATCGCCGTTTTTACAGCGATTTTTAATAATGCCGCTCCACGCCTTGCCAGACTTAAGCGTCATCCAAAAGTCACGAAAGGCCTCTGTTGGCATATCAGGGTGGCGCAAAATATTGTGCGGCTGATTAATCAGCTCCGCTTCCGTAAAACCGCTAATTTCAATAAACGTGCGGTTCATATAGACAATATTGCCCTGCTGATCGGCCTTAGAGAGGATGAACTCGCCCTCGCCTAAAAATCGCTCTGTGCCTGTCACCGGTAAGTTATTACGCATGATGTGTCTCCTTGTTCCAATCAGGCGGCGTCGGCACTAGCCGGCGTCGGTGTATTTGTTAATGCCATGTCTCGGCTGCTCATCAACGCTTCAATGTCCATGAGAATCACCATGCGCTCATTTAGCGTGGCCAGACCGCGAATAAATTGAGCATCTAAATCGACGCTGCTTAGGCTGGGCGCTTCACGAATTTCATCAGTTTCGAGCTGAATCACATCTGATACGCTGTCGACGACTACGCCAACCACACGCGAATTTAAATTAAGAATAATCACCACCGTAAATGCGGTGTAATCAGCGCTGCCCAAATTGAACTTCAGGCGCAAATCGATAATCGGCACAATAATGCCGCGCAAGTTAATCACGCCTTTAATAAACGCCGGCGCATTAACAATATGCGTCACCCGCTCATAGCAGCGAATCTCTTGTACTTTTAAAATATCGATGCCGTACTCTTCAGCGCCCAAAGCAAAAGTTAGAAACTCATGCCCTGTGTTCGGTTTTGAATTATCACGCTGTAAAATATCCATACCAACTCCCTAGACAGCCTGCGCCATCGCTACTGCCGCTACACCATGCCGCCGCCCTAAGCGAACAGCCTCCGATACATCCAAAATCATCGACACACTGCCATCACCCATAATGGTTGCGGCTGAAATGCCGGGCACTTTGCGATAATTCGATTCCAAGCTTTTGATCACTACTTGGCGCTGACCTAAAAGCTCATCAACAAAGAGCGCTGCACGACCGCTTTCCGTGTCGACAATGATCAAAATGCCTTTTTCAGGTTCTGCGCTTTTTGGCTCGATATTGAATACTTCGTGCAATGCCACCAGCGGCAAATACTCGCCACGAACTAGCACTAGTCGGCCTTTGCTGCCGTCGTGACCTACCAATGATTTCAAGTCTTTCGGCAATGGCCGCATCGATTCGATAATCGCTGTTAGCGGCACAATGTAATTTTGCTCACCGATGCCCACCGACATGCCATCCATAATGGCCAAGGTCAGCGGCAAGCGAATGGTGATGGTGGTGCCAACGCCTGGCGCCGATTGCAGATCGACACGGCCGCCAAGGTTTTCGATATTTCGCCGCACCACATCCATGCCCACGCCACGACCAGAGACATCGGTTACGGTATCGGCGGTAGAGAAACCGGGTGCGAAAATCAGATTCCAAATTTCTTGATCTGTCGGCGTGTCACTCAAAGGAATATTGCGCTCGCGGGCCTTCGCCAAGATGCGGTCGCGATCAAAGCCTTTGCCATCATCTTGAATCTTGATCACCACACTGCCGCCTTGGTGATACGCCGATAAGGTCAAAATGCCTTTCGCTGGTTTGCCGGCGGCGACGCGCTCATCGGGCAATTCAATGCCGTGATCAACGCTATTACGAATTAGGTGTGTCAGCGGGTCGGTGATTTTTTCAATGACGCCACGATCCAGCTCGGTGGACTCACCAAAGGTGCGCAGCTCAATTTGCTTATCGAGCTTGCCGGCAAGGTCGCGCACCAAACGCGGGAAGCGGTTAAACACCGCACTCACCGGCAACATACGAATGCTCATCACGGTTTCTTGCAGCTCGCGCGTGTTGCGCTCTAACTGCTGCAAGCGCTCAAGTAAGCGCTCAGCATCAGCGCTACCATCATTAAGTGGGCTTTGTTCGGTGAGTGCCAACATCGACTGCGTGATAACTAGTTCGCCAACTAGGTTGATGAGCTGATCGACTTTTTCAACACTGACACGAATAGACGAAGACTCAATGACTTTGACTGCGGCTTTGGGCTTCTCCACCTCTACCACTTCAACTGTCGCAGCAGCCTCTGCAACTGCCGACGTAGTGCCAGATGCCAAGGCGCGAACACGGGCACACAAGCTATCAACTACCGATTGCGCAACTGCTGCTGCGCCTTGGTGATGATCAAGCTGAGCCAGCAAAACATCGCGAGCTTCCAAGGTGATATCGACTATTTCTTCGGTCAATACCAATTCACCTTTACGAGCCTTATCTAAAAGAGTTTCCAAGTCATGGGTAACTGCTGCCATGTCAGGAAAACCAAAAGTGCCGGCACTACCTTTAATGGAGTGCGCGGCACGAAAAATTGCATTCATTGCTTCGGGGTCAGGTTGTTCGCGATCGAGCCCGACCAGCAGTGTTTCCAGACTGGCCAGGTGCTCCGAGGTCTCTTCAAAGAAGATGCCGTGGAACTCACTCATGTCCATGTCTAGACTCATACCGCCTCCAAAAGCCCTAAGCTAAGCAAGCCCTTGCCATAGCCATCGACGCTGACTTCAAAGCTGACAACACCGCCTGCTGGGCGCTGCGACATGTTTTCTGGTAGAGGTGATGGTGGGAAGGTCGTGCTAGAGAGCGTGATGCGCACGCCATCGGTATCGGCAAATAAGCGCGACAAGACGTTGAGCACTTCGCCGTAAATTTCTTGCAGGCTTTCATCTAACTGGTTAGCTTTTACCGACTCATGAGCCACAGCCGCAGGAATAAGCGCGAAGGCAGCTGCGGTAATTGCAGCGAAAGCCACATCACACTCACACGACGCCACATTATGGTCAGCAGTCGAGCGATATAGACCCAAAATGGGTAGGCGATCTGGTGTAATGGCAGCAGCGACCTGCACTTTACGGCGTAAAAATGTCGTCAGCGTGAGAGCAACAGCATCCGCGGTAGGTAACTTATGCATGAGCTGCCCCTTAGCCCAAGTATTCGTCTAGTGCGCGCTCAAAATCATCAGGCGTAAACGGCTTGCCAATCAGAAAGGCCGCGCCCGCGCCCTCAGCTAAAGCACGCATCTCTTGGCTTACTTCCGTGGTGACAAATCCAAATGTGGTATCGATGCCTTCGGAGCGAATTTTTTCCAAGACTTCGATGCCGGTCATGCCAGGCATGTTCCAGTCAGAAATAATTAATTCAGGGTCTTCTTTATGAATGACGTCGTAAGCTTCAGTGCCGTCGGCGGCTTCAACGATGTCATGGCCTTTAAAGCCGGCTTGGCGAAGCATATGGCCGATAACCAGTCGCATGGCTTTGCTGTCGTCGGCAATCAATAGTTTCATAGCGCGATACCTGTAATTTCTCGATAGATTGATCCTGCAACCTTTATCGGTAGGTATCTGTCGCGCTTTAGTGAGAAGGAAGCTCAGTTCTTAGTAGATTTGCTGCCGAGTGTTGCTGTCGTGTTGCATTGTCGGCAGCTTCGTAAATATCGCTTATAAAACAATCAATACTTAACGTTGCACCATGGTTTGTGCGCCTTTGACGAAGTTAGCTTTAGCTTCCTCAGCACCATCATCATCTAGCGATGGCATGGGATGCGGAATCGCTACGCCTTTTAGGCAAGCTTCGCGAGTTTTAATGGCATCGAGCCAGCGCCGCAGGTTTGGCAGCTCATCAACAGAAACTCCAGACCATTTATAGGTGCGCACCCAACACCAGTTGGCGATATCGGCAATGGAGAATTCACTACCCGCCAGCCATTCGCTCTCACCTAGGCGACGATCGAGTACTTCAAACAAGCGACGTGACTCATTTTGATAGCGTGCAATGGCAGTTGGAATTTTCTCCGGCATATAGCGAAAAAACACATTAGCCTGCCCCATCATCGGACCAATACCACCCATTTGAAACATCAGCCATTGCAAGCAAGAAAAACGTCCACGCGTGTCTTGCGGCATCAGGCGGCCCGTTTTTTCGGCGAGATAAACCATGATAGCGCCTGACTCAAACACAGTAATCGGCTCACCACCATCTGCAGGATCATGATCAATGATGGCTGGAATACGGCCATTGGGATTAATCGCTAAAAACTCAGGCTGCTTTTGCGCTTGGCTCATTAAGTCGATGGCATGCACATTATAAGGCTGGCCTAACTCCTCAAGAACAACAGAGACCTTCCAACCATTTGGTGTAGATGCGGTATATAAATCAATCATGTTGTGAACCAATGTCGTGTGTGATTTGCGAAAGCCACCAAACTAAGCATGACCGGAACTTCAACTAATACACCAACCACTGTCGCTAAAGCCGCTCCTGAATGCAAACCAAAGAGTGAAATTGCTACTGCTACTGCTAGTTCGAAAAAGTTTGACGTGGCAATCATGCACGCCGGTGCTGCAATGCGATGCGGTAGTCGCATGAGCTTGGCTGCTCCATACGCTAGCGCAAAAATACCATAGGTTTGAATTAGCAAAGGAATGGCAATGAGCATGACCATTTCTGGTTTAGTGAGGAGTGTCTCTGCCTGAAAACCGAATAGCAAAATAACGGTCGCCAGTAAGCCGATAATCGACAAGGGCTTCACTGTTTGCAGAAATGTATTCAGACGCTCTGTTGAGCCTGTTGAAAGCAGCCAACGACGTGTTAGTACGCCAGCTAATAATGGCGCCACCACATAGAGCAACACCGACAGCATCAACGTATCCCACGGCACGATAATATTGCTCACACCGAGCAACCAAGCAGCTATCGGGGCAAATGCGACTATCATGATTAAGTCATTCAGTGAGACTTGAACTAGCGTGTAATTCGCATCGCCCTTCACCAACTGGCTCCAAACAAAGACCATTGCTGTACACGGCGCAACACCCAATAAAATCATGCCGGCGATATATTCAGTAGCGGATTGCGGATCGACAAGGTCGGCAAAAATAACTCTGAAAAAAAGCCAACCTAACGCCGCCATGGTAATTGGCTTAATTAGCCAATTAATAACGATGGTCAGTAATAACCCCTGCGGCTGCTTCCTCACGGCCTTAATAGCGGCAAAATCAATTTGCACCATCATGGGGTAGATCATCAGCCAAATAAACGCAGCAATGGGCAGGTTCACATGCGCCATTTCTAGTGCAGCTACCGCCTGAAATACCTCAGGAACCCAGCTGCCTAGCAGCACACCAGCCAGCAAACACAAAGCTACCCATAATGATAAATAGCGTTCAAAAAAGCCCATGACTCACGCCTCCTGAGCAATCTTGTTTAATGCATTACTCAACTCATCTGCCGAAAGCACCGCTAAGTCGAGCGCTAACATGGCATTAATGCGTTGCTCAATGGTGTCCATCACCGCAAAAAACTCAGCCTTGATAGCTTCATCTGAGCCAGTCATTTTTGATGGATCTGGCAGCCCCCAATGCACCTTGACCGTGTTACCAAACCACAGCGGGCATGCTTCGTTGGCGGCATTATCACAGACCGTAATCACGACATCTGTCACAGTCTCAGTAAACACATCCCATGACTGGCTTTTTAAGCCATCAATCGCTATTCCCCGCTGCTCAAGGTACTTCAGCGTTAATGGGTGTACTTGACCCGCTGGCTGACTACCCGCGCTATAGGCCGTAATGCGTCCATCCGAAAGATGGTTTGCGATTGCTTCGCTCAAAATGCTGCGGCAACGATTATGGGTACAAATAAAAAGTATATTCACCGGTCTCTCTCTACGTTATTTAGCAGCATGTTTCTTGGCGTAATGGGCGGTCACCCATGGCTTGTAATCGCTCTGCATCCATCTTGAGCATCTGTCGTTGCGCTTTTGCTGCGATGCTTACGATCTCACAAGCCCAGGCTGGCAAATTTGGATGAAGGCGGTAATACACCCACTGGCCGGCACGCCTATCTAGAAGCAGGCCGCAGGCTCGAAGCTGAGCTAAATGTCGAGATATCTTGGGCTGGCTTTCATCCAAGGCACAGGTCAGCTCACACACACAAAGCTCCTGCTCCGTCGTGATTAAGCTCATCATTCGAGCGCGCGTGTCATCGGCCAAACACTTAAATAAGGTGACTGGCGCCAACTGTGCTTGAGCGTCTGTGTTGTCTATATTTTGCAATGCCATCACTCCTGCCAAACCGATTGGCTTCGTCAACTCTCAGGATGATATCTGAAAAATCATATATATGGAATATCGCATATAATGACTTCATATCGGAGCTCAATTCTTTGCGTTATGCATTAATTCGTCGCAGTGATTTCACACTGGCATTGGCTACGAACAATAACGCACAGCACCGTCAGTAGGCATCTGCGTTTTCAACACAAAAAAGCCTTAAGGCAGATGAGTTGTGCTGATTTTAGCACCCGCCAACATGGTGCGAGTGACCGGTGTTTTACCGGCAATATTCAGCAGCTTTTCCCACTGCTCTACCGTCAACGCATTCTTGCAAGAGACAATACGCTCAATAAACGTATCGCCATGCTCATCTTTGCTCAGCTTCAGCTCAACGCGCAAATCGTCCAGCACCCAACCCTTGCGGTCGGCATACATCTGCAGCGTAATGCTGGTGCAAGAACCTAAGCCCGCCAAAATATAATCATAAGGTGCAGGCCCTACGCCTTGGCCGCCGGCAGTTACGGGCTCATCAGAAAGCATGGCAAAGCCACCCGCACTAATCTCTTGGCGATACGCTGGGCGGCAGTTTTTCACGCTTGCGTGGGCAATTTCTTTCATGGGAGCACCTCAAGTTATGCACGGTTCAGAATGTAGCTGCCGGTCATCATAACAAGGGCGAAGTCTAAGGCGTAAGTGGCGTCCCCACGGGGATTCGAACCCCGGTTACCGCCGTGAAAGGGCGATGTCCTAGGCCTCTAGACGATGGGGACGTCGAGCGCGATGCTTGAATAAGCTCACGAGGCAACAGCAAACGCTGCGGCGCGGATGGTAGGGAGCCAGTCGTCGTTGTGTCAAGGCTCCCATCATGCAATATGCGTTTAAGCGCTGTCGGCCGCCGCTTTTAGCGAGAGTAATAGTGCGGAACCATCCCACTGCCGCAAGCCGCCCTGTTCGGCATCTCGCACTAAGCGTACGAGCTGCTTGTTAACTGGGGCGACCTCCCCCAAACGCTCAGCTAAGCGCACCACCTCGCCATTAATCCAATCGATCTCGGTGCGTCTACCAGACTCAAAATCCTCCCACATGGATGAGCGCGCCACGGGGTCAATTTCGAGCAATTTATGCGCAAGGCGCGAAAAGAAGAAATCTGGCAATGACATAAGCCGCGGAATCCACTGCGGCGCTAATGGCGTTAATCGTGCAGGCTTAATCCCAGCTTTTCTCAACAGATCCAAGGCCTCACGCTGCGCCATCGCCAAACAGCGACGATAGGACCAAAGCGACAGCTCTTCTTTTAAAGGACGGCCCGATAAGGCATTGATTGGATTATTTAAGTTCAGTAGCAGCTTGGCCCAGAGCACTGCGCTCATATCGTCATGCCATTGCAAGGTAAGCTTTGCCTTGGTAAATGACTTGGCAATCAGCGCTTGCAAACCCACTTCGCGCGCAATCGCAGGATAGCCTTCGGTACCCTGATGAAATACGCCCGGTGCACGCCGCGCCACATTAAATGGCACCATGCCCGCCACCACACGGCAGCGCTGCAAGCCACGACTTAAAGTAGCAGCATTATCGATGCCATTTTGCATGCTCACCACCCAAGTGCCGTCGCGCAGGTGTGGCGCTAAATCAACCGCAGCTTGTGCGCTATCGGCAGACTTCACGGTGACTAACACCACATCGACTGCACTCAACGCAGAGGCATCAGTGGCCACTTTCACCGTATCGAATTTATGTTCACGGCCCATATAGTCGCTTACACGCAAGCCGTGCTCGCGCAGTTCATCGCGGCGAGAGGAGCGACCCACTAAGACCACTTCAGTACCCGCCGCCATCAAGCACCCGCCTAAATAACAGCCGACACTGCCTGCACCAAAAATACCAATTACCACTATGAATCACTCCACCCGTAGATGCTCAATGGCCTGTTATATCGTAGTATCGTCGAACTTACAGCGCTGTATTGCAAATGCTCTCAGCGTTGTTACACATTTACGACTGGTGCAGGACGAAACATATGACAGAGGCATCGCGTCAAATTTTAGTTACCGGAGGCAATAGCGGTATTGGCCTCGAAATGGTTAAAGCCTTTGCCGCCGCTGGCCATGAAGTTGCCATTGCTGCACGCGACTTAGCAAAAACTGAGGCCGCAATAATCGATATTCGCCGCCAACACCCAGATGCCAAACTACATGCCATTGCACTTGATCTCGCCGATTTCACTCAAATCGATGCCGCCGCGCTGACCGTGCTTAGCACTCTGCCCGAACTTGATACCGTCATGCTTAACGCCGGTAGTTTTACCCGCGGTCTGCGCCAGCTCGATAACGGCATTGAAAGTATGATGGGCACGATGCATTTCGGTCATTTCCGTCTCATGCAGCATCTTTTACCGCGCTTGGGTGAGACCAGCCTTGCACGCGTCGTAGTCACCAGCTCAGTTGCTCATTGGGCCGGCCACTTAAACGCTAAGCGCTATGAAAACCCAAGTCGTTATTGGAGTGATTTTGCCGCCTATGGCAGCGCGAAATTGGCCAACTTAGTTTATGCCCGCACGCTCGCTACTCAGCTGCAAGGCAGCTCCATTCGCGTCAATGCTTTCCATCCAGGCGGCGTCGCTACTGGCATTTGGCGTGAATTACCGGCACCGGCGCAATGGCTGGTCGATAAAGTGTTAATCAGCCCTAAACAAGGTGCCGATACCGCCATATGGCTAGCGCTAGCAACTGAGGCCGAGCATCATCACGGCCAATACTTTGTGCGCCGTAAAAAGGCCATGACGTCGAGTGAGTCCAAAAACGCCGCCGTAGCTGAACGTCTTTGGGCAGAAAGCGAGGCGATTGCTGGGCTATAAGCTCAGCTTGCCAAGGCTTTTTCGATATCTGCAACCAAGTCTTCGGGCTTGGTGGTGGGTGCATAACGATCAATCACCTTGCCATCTTTACCGACTAAAAACTTAGTGAAATTCCACTTCACTTTTTTGCTGCCGAGCAGGCCCGGTGCGGCTTGGGTTAGGTGCTGAAATAGTGGGTGCGCATCTGGGCCATTGACGTCGATCTTGGCAAACATCGGAAAGGTCACGCCGTAATCGAGGCTGCAAAACTGGGCAATATCGCTATCGCTGCCGGGGTCTTGGTTTAGAAACTGATTGCAGGGAAAGCCCAGTACAACAAAGCCTTTGTCATGAAAGCGCTGAAATACAGCCTCTAAGCCAGTGAACTGCGGCGTGAAACCACATTTGCTCGCTGTGTTTACGACCAAAACCACCCGGCCTTCGTAATCCTTTAATGACACGGTTTCGCCATCAATTCGTTTTGCTGAAAAATCGCCTAAAGTACTCATTTATTATCCTAATTAGTGAGAGTGTGCCGCGCTCAATCGCGTGGCTTAAGTGTTAACGATGCCGAGTTAATGCAATAGCGTAGGCCTGTTGGCGCTGGGCCATCAGGGAAAACATGGCCAAGATGAGCGTCACAAGCTTGGCAAGTGACTTCTACACGAGTCATACCATGGCTGCTGTCTTTGTGCTCCGCTACAGCGCTAGACATTTGCGGCTGATAGAAACTGGGCCAACCTGAGCCCGAATCATACTTTGTTGATGCGTCAAACAAAGCTTCACCGCAGCAACGGCAGGCGTAAATGCCATCGGCCTTGCAGCCGTTATATTCGCCCGTAAAAGCCCGCTCAGTGCCCTTTTCACGGGTAATGCGAAACTCATCTTCGCTAAGTTCTGCGCGCCACTGCGCCTCAGTTTTTTTCATAATGAGCTAACTCCTATTAGTCGGGCCAAGGCAAAAAACTCAATATGCCTAAGCAGCATAATTTAGTGTTTTAACATGAAAGCCCATTTTCGATGATGAATTCTCTAGCCGCCAATATCAACAGCGCTACGGATTTGCACTAGAATGGGTGCTTAATTTGTAGGTGTGAGCGCTCATGGCCATTTCGAAATCGCTAAAACTCAAAGACGTCTGCTACGACATTCGTGGGCCGGTATTGAAAGCCGCCAACGTAATGGAGGAGCAAGGTCACCGCATCATTAAGCTAAACATTGGCAACCCTGCGCCGTTTGGCTTTGAAGCGCCTCAAGAAATTCTCTCCGATGTCATTAGCAATTTGCCTAATGCCGTTGGTTATTGCGACTCAAAAGGCTTATTTGCTGCGCGTAAAGCGGTCGTGCACTACTATCAAACCAAAGGCTTACGCGGCGTTGATGTCGGCGATATTTACATCGGCAACGGCGTATCTGAGCTTATCGTCATGGCCATGCAGGCCTTATTGAATAACGATGACGAAATGCTAGTGCCAGCGCCAGACTATCCGCTATGGACTGCTGCCGTCACCCTCGCTGGCGGCAATGCCGTGCATTATCTCTGCGATGAAGACAATGGCTGGTTCCCAGACTTAGCCGATATCGAGCGCAAAATCACGCCAAAAACCCGTGGCATTGTGGTGATCAACCCCAATAACCCGACTGGCGCAGTGTATTCGCTAGAGATTCTTGAGGGCATTGTGGCGTTGGCGCGTAAGCATCAGCTAATCATTTTTGCCGATGAAATTTACGACAAAATTCTATACGACGAGGCGCATCACACCTCCATTGCCACGCTTGCCAATGATTTGCTCTGCATCACCTTCAATGGCCTATCAAAAAGCTATCGCGTCGCAGGCTTCCGCTCTGGCTGGCTGATGGTCAGTGGTGCTAAGGCACAAGCCGCCGACTATATCGAAGGCTTAGATATGCTCGCCTCCATGCGTCTGTGCGCCAATGTGCAAGCACAATTTGCCATTCAAACGGCACTAGGCGGATATCAAAGTATCAACGACTTGATCCGTCCTGGTGGACGCCTATACGAGCAGCGCGAGCTGGCGTGGAAAATGCTCACTGACATCCCCGGCGTAAGCTGCGTGAAGCCTCAAGGCGCGCTGTATTTATTCCCACGTTTAGACCCCGCGATTTATCCCATTAAGGATGATCAGGCGTTTATTCTGGAATTGCTAAATGCCGAACGTGTGCTGCTAGTGCAAGGCACAGGCTTTAATTGGCCTAACCCTGATCATTTCCGCGTGGTGTTTTTGCCACACCGCGAAGAATTGATCGAAGCCGTCAATCGTTTAGCTCGTTTTTTAGCCGATTATCGCCGCCGTCATGGCACCGATGCGCTATTAGCAAACACCTGACACAAAATAAGCGCGGGATGACTTGAAAACATCATCTTGCGCCCCTAAGTTAACTACTGATTCCAACTATCTAGGAGCTTAAAAGCCCATGTTACGCATCTTCTTGTTCCTGCTCACCAACTTAGCCGTCTTGGTGGTTGCTGGTGTTGTACTCAGCCTACTAGGCGTGGGCTCAACACATGGCGCAGGCAATACCTTGCAATTGGGCAACCTGCTCATTATGTGCTTCGTTTTTGGCATGGTAGGTTCGGTGGTCTCGCTGCTGCTATCGAAATGGATGGCTAAACGCTCGATGGGTGTGCAACTGATCGAAACCCCGCGCTCCAACGAAGAAAAATGGCTGTTTGAAACCGTTACTGAGCTGTCACAGAAAGCCGGTATCAAAATGCCAGAAATCGGTATTTTCCCCAGCTATCAATCCAATGCCTTTGCGACTGGTTGGAACAAAAACGATGCCCTCGTTGCTGTCTCCTCTGGCCTACTGCAACGCATGAATCGCGATGAAGTGCGCGCCGTTTTAGGCCACGAAATTGGTCACGTTGCCAACGGCGACATGGTCACCCTCGCGCTGATCCAAGGCGTAGTTAACGCATTCGTGATGTTCTTCTCGCGCATCATCGGTAACTTTGTCGATCGCGTGGTGTTTAAAAATGAAGAAGGCCCAGGCATCGCCTATTTTGTCACCAGCATCGTGGCTGACATCGTGCTTGGCATTCTCGCCTCCACCATCGTGATGTACTTCTCACGCTACCGCGAATTCCGTGCTGATGAAGCCGGTGCACGCCTAGCTGGCCGCCAGTCGATGATTAACGCACTGCGTGCTTTGCAACGTGAACATGAAGTGCCAGATCAAATGCCTGCAGAAATGACGGCAATGGCCATCACCGCTGGTAAGCGCGAAGGCTTTAGCATTGCGTCGCTGTTTATGTCGCACCCGCCATTAGAGAAGCGTATTGCTGCGTTGCAGAATATGCAGATTGCTTAATGGTTTGACGAAAGTTGTTGTGAAAAAGGCCCGATGATTCGGGCCTTTTTTTGGCTTCACGATTGTTGCTAGATTAGCTAGACGGAGACGGCCATTGGGCCGAAGCAATATGCCCACCATGCTGAGCTATGTATGCATATTGCTTCGGCCCAACGACCTTGGTGCTGATGTGGCGCAGCTGTTTCGCGGGGAGTAAGTGGGTCCCCCGCGAATAGCAAAGCGTAGCGGGCGACCCACTTACTCCCCGCCAAACAGCGTATTTAAAGCCCTACCCAGCTAAAGTCGGATAATCCGTATATCCCTCAGCCCCACCACCATAAAACAACTCTGGCCGCTGCTCATTCAGCGAGGCATCCAAACGCAAACGCTCAGCCAAATCTGGATTGGCAATATACGGGCGCCCAAACGCCGCCGCATCAATCAACGACTTGCCCAATAAGGCAGACGCCTTCTCTTTCGTATAATTACCAGCACCGATAATCACGCCAGGGAAGCGCGCTCTCAGGGCAATACGAAAGCGATCGCTCAGCAATGGACCGCCAGCCCAATCAGGCTCAGACAAATGCAAAAAAGCAATACCGCGTTTCGTAAATTCTTCGGCTAAATACAGGCCCATGGCCTCGCCTTCAGAGTCATCGAGGGCATTAAAATTGCCCATCGGCGAAATACGAATACCAACGCGATCGGCATCCCACGTGGCAATCACCGCATCCAGTACTTCCAGCGTTAAACGAGCGCGATTTTCCAAGCTGCCACCGTAGGCATCGCTGCGATGGTTGCTTTCTGTGGATTGAAACTGATGCAGCAAATAGCCATGCGCGGCGTGAATTTCAACATAGTCGAAGCCAGCCTCTTGAGATGCGCGTGTGGCATGCACATAGCTCGCAATTAGCTCAGGAATTTCCTCCAGTGCTAAGGCACGTGGCGTGCTACAGGGCACACGCTCAGGCTTACCATCAGCACCAAGCACGGTAGTTTTTGTTCTTGCAGGCAAGTCAGAAGCCGACACTGGCGGCTGATTATCGATCTGCAAGCTGCTGTGCGAAATGCGCCCAACATGCCAAAGCTGCATAGCAATATGACCACCGACCTCATGCACGGCACTGGTCACGCGCTGCCATCCGGCGATTTGCTCGGGAGAATAAATACCAGGCGTTTGCATATAGCCTTTGCCCTGTGGCGAAATTTGCGAGGCCTCAGTGATGATTAAGCCAGCGCCAGCACGCTGCTGATAATAAGTCACCGAAATATCACTGGGCACATCGCCTGCACTGGCTCGCATACGCGTTAGCGGCGCCATAACAACACGGTTAGGCAGCGTTAAAGCGCCTACCGTTAATGGCTCAAATAATTGACTCATGTCTAGCTCCTAAGAAAGCAATGATTCAGCCCGCAACAACGTAGAGTGCGGCCTGCTGATAACCCGTGATAATCGGCCAAAGCCCAGACCACGCACGATCTAAATTGGCATTATTCGTATCTAGCCTAAGTGGCCGACCCGATAGTGCAGCAAGCTTGGCGGGCGTAGCCAGCACACGCAATGCGTCACGACCAATTATTTCTAGCAACGCCGCACTTAACTGCTGATTACCACGACCAATAAGGCTGCCCTGCCCACCCGTTGGCGTGATGATGATGATCAGTGAGTCTTGCTCGGCAACGCGCAGTAAATCGGCGGCAGTAGCATCGGCGCAAACTAGCTCGCCATCGCAAATGATATCGAAGCCTAATAAGGTGTTTGGCAGCGCTAAGGCCTCGGCAACGGCAGCAACCGTCGTGCCCGGACCTAAGGCGTAATACTGACCAGGCAACATATCTTCGACTACGCTGGCTGCGATCTCTGCAACAACTAAAGCCTCGACCTCAAGGCCTGAGCATTTCACCTGCTGCAATTGATTCGCCGCCACGGGCACACGCATTTCGCCAAAGTGTTTAGCAATGACGCGGCCATTTCGCAAAGCTGCTTCATCAATATCTCGCACTTCGGCAGTATCGAGCGCCACCCATTCGCCACGTAATAAGGCTAGTAGTAACTCCGCTGCCGCTTTCGGGTTAATGGCAAACACACCCGAATGCATTTTCACGCCAGCCGGCAAGCCCAATACAGGCGTCGTTGTGCCAATAGCTGTGCAGACATCGCGCGCCGTGCCATCGCCGCCTGCGAAGAGTAAAAGATCAACACCTGCTGCTTTTATAGCTTGCGCAAGTACTTGAGTATCTTGCGCTGTGGATGGCTGATTAATAGCGATGGGCACAGGCTCATAGGCTAGGCCTAATTGGCTGAGTGTAGAGCCACCCATGGGGCCGTCGATACTGACCCAGTGCGGTTTTACTAGGTCTTCTTGCAACATCTCATCGAGTGCGGTGAAGAATGCAAGCATTCGACACTGCGCTGGGCTCTCGCCAGCAAGCGTTTGTATCACAAGTTGCGCACGCACATCGGAGGGGATTTCATCGCTGCCTTTTAGCGCTAAAGGCCCGCCAACACCGGCATAGGGGTTGATGAGCAGGCCAATACGCAAGGCGCGCGAAGTGGTGGTTTCTGAAACAGTCTGAAATGATTTCATAGATGGTTACATTTTACGCAGGAAAGTCCATGACGCACCCGAGGGCACTCACTATATTGAACTCAAGGAAACGCACGAGGTGCCCCATGAATACAGTCAACGCAAACCACATCGAAAATCGCCAATACAGCAACGCATTTCAATTTGCCGTGCTAGTCGATGAACAGGGCCATGAAATTGCGATCACTGAAGAGATGATCCAGCAAGCCTGTGCCGACCTAGCTAAACGCTGCCATTTTCCGCAAAGCCGCGCCGCTTAATTCAGCGCTAGCTTGCTAAACATAAGCCGCTTCAATAGCGGCTTTTTGTTGCCTACAACTTTTACAGAAAATACTGCTTATCAGCCTTTGCTAGGCCATACAGCGTAGCTTGCCTCTAGCGTCAATGCATCCTCGCCCGCACTTTGCACCACTACTTGCACGCTCACGCGGCCACGGCCATGACTGGCAATGCGTGCTTTCAAGCCGGCTAAATCCTCAGCACTAGGCAATATCGCGATGGCTTTGAAGTCACTCATCACCGGCTTTCTATAACGAATATGTGAATCTGCGGCAGCAACCAAGCACGGCACATACTGCGACTTCGCCCATAAGGTGAGCGTTGCCCAACCGGTAACGGTTGCTAGTGTGGCGAGTGAGCCGGCAAAGGCCGTGCTTTTGTCATTGGTGTTGGGCGCAAGCGGCGCGGCGATGCATAGCGACTGGCCATCCCAAGCTTCAAGCGAGGTTTGCATATAGCTGAGCATGGGAATTTCATCGCGCACGCTTGCCCAAAATGTTTGAGCCTCAGCCAAAGTACTGCTTGCTTGCGGGTTTGAAGCCATAGCGTCACTTATCCTTGTTATTTCGCTGGCCATTGCGCCCAAAGCTTTTCTGGCAATGCCGGTGCGGCTTTATCAGCCAGAGCGCTACCAACATAAACCAAGCCACCAATATGCTCATGTGGCGCTAAGCCGAGCTCGGCGCACACATGCTTCTCGGTTGCCATCTCACCTGTGCGCCATATCGCAGCCATACCTTGCGCGTGCAGCGCTAGCAGCAGATTTTGTACCGAAGCGCCCAAGCTCAGCCACTGCTCCCATTCAGGCACGCCCGGATGATCTTGCAGGCTTAAAATTGCGACGATAATCATTGGTGCGCGAAGCGGTAATTGGCGAAAACGCTCAGCTTCGACCTCGGCACGAGCAGGGTCTGTCTTTGCTATAGCGGCGACAAAAACCTCACCAAGCTGCGCAAGGCCATCACCTTCGATCACCAAATAGCGCCACGGTCTTATGACGCGATGATCTGGCGCGCAGGCTGCAGCCTCAAATGCGATAGCTAGCTGCTCCGGCGTTGGCACTGGCAAGCCTAAGCGTGGCAATGAGCGGCGAGTTCGAATAGCGGTTAATGCATCCATAAAAGCCTCTAGTTAACTGGTGACTGGCTGCGGATGCGGCGAGTGTATTTCAGCGGCTTGTGTGGGGCTTTTAGCGATATGCCCAGATAAAGCGGCGACAGCGGTAAAGCTTGCATCGGCCTCGTGCATTAGCCGCTGCATCAACTCATCGCAGCTAGGCACATCGTCAATCAAACCTTGCGCTTGGCCAATAAGTTGTACGCCGCGATCAAGGTCGCCATCAAGAATAGCTAAGCGAATACGCTCAACCGCAGCAGCGAAGAAGCTCAGCTGCAATGTCGCTAATGGGCCGTGACGGCGCAGGTTAGCGATGACCTGGCTAATCGGTGTGCTCTGCTCGCGCATAAGCTTTAAAGAGGCCCAGAGCGCACGCAGCGGGCTCATGGGTTTGCGGGCAGCATCTCGCGCCGCTGGTGTATCCATGATGCGGCAAGGCATGCCATCGAAGTTTTTGGTGTAGAGCGTGTCGCTGACCGATTTTTTCGCAATCACAGCGCGCGTGTTGGCGTGTACTGGGCTTTCCTGAGTCATCGCCCAGCGCGTGCCCATCACCACCGCATCAGCACCTAAGGCTAGCGCTGCAACTAGGCCACTGCCATTGGCAATCCCGCCAGCGGCGATAATCGGAATTCGGCAAACACGGCGGATGGCCGGCACTAGCACCAGTGTTGTGACATCGCCACCATGCGCAGCGGCCTCATGGCCGGTGACCAGTAAAGCATCGGCGCCATCACGCTCGGCAGCGATGGCATGTCGCTCAGTCACAACGGTTGCGATGACTTTGCCGCCATAGGCATGGGCGCGCTTGCATAGCCAATCGCCCTTGCCTAGCGAGAAATTAATCACCGGCACTTGCTCTTCAAGCGCCACTTCGGCGTTTTCATGAGCACCCGGCATGATTAAGGCCAAGCCAACACCAAATGGTTGGCTGGTTAAGGTCCGTGCTTTTCTAATTTCGGCACGAGCTTGCTCAGGCGTGAGATGGCCAATTTGGATCAAGCCTAGCCCGCCAGCATTGCTTACAGCAGCTGCCAGCTCAGCATTGGAGACATAGGTCATGCCTGCGCAAATCTGTGGATAGCGGATGCCAAACAGCGTGGTGATGCGGGTTTGCCAGCTCATAAAGCCATTCCTAATAAAGTGTCACAATACTGGGCGGCGGCCACTTAGGGCGTGAGTCAGCGTATTGCCATCGACAAACTCAAGCTCACCGCCCATGGGCACACCGTGACCAATGCGACTCACAACTAATGGCAGTGCGCGCGTGGCTTCACGCAAATAATGCGCAGTCGCCTCGCCCTCCACCGTGGCATTGGTAGCGATGATCAGCTCCGTAATGCTGGGGTTTTCGCGCAAGCGGCTCAGTAGCGCAGGCAGGCCAAGCTCATTGGGGCCGATGCCATCGAGCGGAGATAAACGCCCAAGCAAAACAAAATAGCGGCCCCGAAAACTGCCGCTTTGCTCTAGCGCGATCACATCCATGGGGCTTTCGACCACGCATAAGGCGCTGTCATCGCGGCTGGCATCTTGGCATAGGCGGCAAGTCGTTTGCTCAGTGAGCATGCGACAGCTGCTGCAATGCTCCACTTGATGCAGGGCTTGCTCTAGCGCTTTCATAAGCCGTAAACCGCCGGGGCGCTGGCGCTCCAACAAGTTTAAGGCCATGCGCTGCGCCGACTTAGGACCAACACCTGGCAAGATGCGTAGTGCGTCAATCAGCTCGCTGATGAGTGGGCTGAGCATGTCTTAGAATGGCATCTTAAAGCCAGGCGGCAAGCCTAAGCCGCTGGTGGCTGCGCCCATCGCTTCTTTGCTAGTGGCTTCGACTTTGCGCACCGTGTCATTTATCGCAGCGGCAATTAAGTCTTCCAAGATGTCTTTATCTTCGCTGAGTAAGCTGGCATCGATGCTGACGCGCTTTACGCCGTGCTGACCATTCATGGTGATTTTTACCAAACCAGCGCCGGCTTCGCCCTGAATTTCGGCGGCTGCTAGCTCGGCTTGAGCGGCTTCCATTTTCTTCTGCATTTGCTCTTGCATGCGCTGAGCTTGTTGCATCATTTGTTGCATATTCATAATCTTAAATCCATCTCTTAATGTAAATTAGTGCGTTAGTGTTAATGACTCAGGCAGTAGCCTAGCGCCAAAAGTAGACTCTAAGGCCTTCACCACCGGATCATTGCGCAAGGCCGTTTCAGCGGCCTCGCGGCGTGCGGCAGCTAAGCGTTGGCGGCGCTGAATTGGCGTTTCTACGTCGGGCTCTACCAACGATAAATGAATCGCCTGCGCTGGAAAGTCGCGTGCCAATGCCTGCTGCAATGGCGGAAACGCTTGGCCACCCGCCAGCATTTGATGTTGGGGCGATAAGCGTAATTCCCAAGCGGTATCGGCTTGTTGATGCAAATAAGTGTGGCGCGCCAAGTTCAACGGCGCGCCAGTAAGGCCGGAGCGGTCTACCCATTGCGCCCATGCCTCTGCTGACCAGTCGCCGGCCATTAGGCGTGATTGCGGGTGATCGGCAGGCTCTGCAGTTGCAGCTTGAGTCTGTGGACTCGCAGCTTCTTCATTCGATGATGGGGCTTCAGCGGCGATGTTTTGATTTACGGCTGGTGGCTCGTATCTTGGCGTTGGCTCTGGTGAGACCGGCGCAGCCGAAACTGCGCTAGGCTGCGCTACCACCGGTCGTTCAAGCGCTGCAGCAGGCACCACGGCTGTTGGCGGCTGCACTGAAATTTGCGGCGCTGAAGTAGCCATAGCCGTCGTAGAAGAAGCAGAAGCCACTGAAGGCGTTGCCGGCTGAGCCGTTGTAGGCGCCGCTCGCTGCGCTCGCGCCCCACCGCCACTTACTGGCGCAGTCGTATCAGGCCGAAAGCTCAACATCCGCAGCAGCGTCATCTCAAAGCCTGAACGAGCATCCACTGCCAATGGCAGGTCGCGACGACCATGCAGCGCCATTTGGTAATACAGCTGCAAGTCTTCCGCTGTCAGCGCCGCCGCAATAGCCAGCAAGCGATCTCTATCACCCTCACTATTATCAATAGCATCTGGCACTGCCTGTGCTACAGCTAGGCGATGCAAGACACTAATCAACTCTGTAATAGCGCCTGCAAAATCAATGCTTTGTTCAGCCATTCCAGAAACTACTGAAAGTACTGAAGCAGCATCTTGAGACAGCAAGGCATCAAGCACACGAAACACCAAGTCACGGTCGATACTCCCGAGCAGCGTGCGCACATCGGCCTCAATCAGCGAACCATGGCCAAAGGCAATGGCTTGGTCAGTCAGCGATAGCGCATCGCGCATCGAGCCCTGAGCACCACGGGCAAGCAACCACAGTGCAGCGTCTTCAAAGCTAATGTTTTCGGCATGCAAAACATGCTGCAAATGCCCAACCACACGCTCTGGCGTCATCGGCTTTAAAGCAAATTGTAGGCAGCGCGACAAGATCGTCATCGGCAATTTTTGCGGATCGGTAGTGGCGAGCAAAAACTTCACATGGGGCGGCGGCTCTTCGAGGGTTTTCAGCAAGGCATTGAAAGAGTGCCCCGAGAGCATATGCACCTCATCGATCAAATACACCTTGTAGCGCCCGCGTGTTGGCGCGTACTGCACATTATCGAGCAACTCGCGGGTGTCTTCGACTTTGGTGCGCGAAGCCGCGTCGACCTCAATTAAATCAACAAAGCGGCCTTCGTCGATCTCACGACAAGTACTGCACACGCCACAAGGATTGGCGCTTATGCCCTCTTCGCAGTTCAAGCAGCGCGATAAAATACGTGCAATCGTGGTTTTCCCCACACCGCGCGTGCCCGTAAACAAATAAGCGTGATGCAGCCGATTTTGCTCCAGTGCATGGCTTAACGCACGCGCCACCACTTCTTGCCCAACAAGCTCCTGAAAGCAGCGTGGACGGTATTTACGGGCAAGTACGTGATAACTCATGAGCGGCGCTTCTACTTATTTAATCAAAGTCTATCCTAGCGGATGCGCGTGCCTACCCCAAGCCTTTCGGGTAATTTCACTTACGCTCAATTAAAGGCAAAGCTTGCTCAGTGACTGATCAGTCGCTACATTCTGCGCGGTATTTTTATTTTTATACGGAATAATCATGGCATCACCCGCCCAACGAGTCTCCCGTGTTGCTAATCAAGCCTATCGCCAGAGCAAACTCGCTATTACCGGCAGCCCATGGTGGCAGCATTTACCCGAAGACTTTCCCGAATGGCAGGATGAATTTGAGCTTAACGGCGTCGCAAAGCTCATGGTCGCCGGCACCAAGCAAATTGATAATGTTATCCGTACCAGCTTAGCGACGATGGCTGGACTACTAGCTATTCCAACCACGTTAAGGCCCAAGCAAGTAGCGATCGATCGCGAGCAGCGCGCGTTCTACGAAGAGTTTGCTCGAAATGGCGATGCCGATGCCTTTTATCAGCGGCCGAAGCGCGGCGTAAGCATGCGCAGACAAAAATCGAACTACCTGCAATACCGCCCTAATATTGGTCACATCGACTTACTATCATTCGATAGCGCATTTGAAGCCGTCAACCCTGCCTTACGTGAGCATTACTCAAGCTACGAGCGCAACGCCACGGCGTGGGCCGAGCATTGGCAGCATGATGACAAACCGCGCCCCACCATCATTGTCATTCACGGCTTCACCGCCGACCCGTATTGGCTCAATAGCCGATTTTTAGCGATGCCATGGTTTTACGAACAAGGCTATGACGTCCTGATGGTCACGCTACCATTTCACGGCAAGCGCCAAGGCAAATTCTCGCCCTTCAGCGGCCATGGCTACTTCTCCCACGGCTTCTGCCATATGAACGAAACTGTGGCCCATGCCATCCACGATATTCGTGTCTTTATGGACTACCTGGAAGACCAAGGCGTGCCGCAAATGGGTGTCACCGGCATTAGCCTAGGCGGCTACACCTCGGCGCTACTGGCCTGCGTTGAGGATAGGCTAGCCTTTTGCATACCCAATGTGCCGGTGGTGAGCATTATCGACATCATGCTTGAATGGTTCCCCACTGGCCCGATTGTGCGCACTGGCTTAAAGCTTGCCGGCATGAGCATCACCGATGCTCGTGCTGCAGTCGCCGTGCAGTCGGCACTGAGTTATCCCACCAAACTGCCACGCGACCGCCTAATGCTCATCGCCGGAGCTGGCGATCGTTTAGCACCACCAAAGCATACGCACCTGCTCTGGGAGCATTGGCAGCGCTGCCGCCTGCATTGGTTCCCTGGTAATCACTTGATGCACTTAGATCAAGGCCGCTATCTAAAAGCTATGCGTAACTTCCTACAGCATATTGGCTTTGCTGTCGGAGCCAGTGCTAACGCCTCAGTTGAAACCACCTCTACTGCTCATAAGTAGTGCTTGCCTGATTAGCGAACATAAAAAAGCCGCCTCAGAAATGGGCGGCTTTTTTATTCAGCACAGGCTTATTTTTTTAAGCGCGAGCCAATCGATTTCAAGGTGCTGCCGATTTCGCCAACCATGCCATCAACCATGCTTTTAATCTCGTTGGCTTTATCTTCGCCAACGTTACGCATTGCTTCAAACTTGCTCTGCGCATCGGCTTGCAGGCCTTTTAGATTCTCGATTTGTTTGTTGAGTTCGAGCTGTAGGTCTGCGCCGGCGCCCTCTGCGCGTGCTTTCAAAAGGTCAGCTTGCGCTTTCCATTCGTTTAGTTGAGCCGTTAATTTTTTTTGGTAAGCATCAATATCAACCATGACACGCTCCATGCAATTTTAAAGTGGATGCTAGTTATACTCTCGAGTTCGTGACTTTCTCAAGTCATGCGTCAAAAAAGCGTGAGCCGATAGCCCAGCTTTGCGACCAGTGGCAAAGCAAGCGGTTAGCAAATAACCGCCAGTTGGCGCCTCCCAATCGATCATTTCGCCGGCGAAAAAAAGCCCCGGATAGCGCTCTGAGGCAAGTGTCATCGCTAACTCTGTCCAACACACGCCGCCTGCTGTGCTGATGGCCTCATCGATTGGCCGCGCGGCAGTGAGCTTCAGCGTCAAGGCTTTGGCGGTATTAATCACGCGCTGGGCATCCGACCAATGGGCCTTTGGCAAGGCATCGCGCAGTAGCGCTGCTTTGATACCGCTAAGACCAATGCCCTGCCACTGACGGCTTAGGCTGTGCTTAGGATTGCTGCTTTGTAGCTGCTGAAATAAGTGCTCGACCGAATGATCAGGCAGCAAATCCAAGACTACTTCAGCATTACCGTTGGTCTCGATACGATCACGGATCATCGCGCTGTGGGCGTAAATAACGCTACCTTCAATGCCCCATTGAGTCACAACCGCTTCGCCGCGAGCAGGCTTAAGTGATACGTCTAGCCACGGCAGCTGCAGCGTAATATTTTTCAGCGGGCTGCCGGCCAAGACTTGAACCATCGCACTATGAGTACTGTGAAATCCGCAGTTAGCGGGCTTTAACGGCTGAATAGCCAACGCTGGCAGCCAATGTTGCCACGCTGCATCTGAACCTAAACGCGCCCAGCTGCCCCCACCCATGGCAAAAATCACGGCGCAAGCGCGAATACTGCGTTGGCCATCGGGCGAGACAAAATCAAGCTCGTATCCAGCCTCTGCAGGTGCTTCTGCTGTTATGCCTCTAACGCCGACACAACGATGCCGCGTATGCACTACCAGCCCTTGCGCCCGTAAGCGACTCAGCCAACGCCGTAGCAAAGGCGCAGCCTTCATCTCGAGCGGAAACACACGCCCCGAGCTACCGACAAAGGTTTCAATGCCTAGCTCATGCACCCAGGCCCGCAATGCGTCTGCGTCGAACTCGGCTAAGACAGGTTGTAATCGTGTTTGCGACTGGCCATAGCGGCGCAAAAACTGCGGAGCAGACTCACTGTGCGTGATGTTTAAACCACCAATGCCAGCCAACAAAAGTTTACGGCCTAATGAAGGCATGGAGTCGAAGAGCTCAACGGCAATACCAGCACGCGTTAGCTGTTCAGCGGCCATTAAACCAGCTGGACCACCGCCAATAATGGCAATAGGAATCATAGGGAGGGTCTTGCGAGAGATTGGGTGGCAACCCTACCAGCCCGGCCTCGGCACCGACTCGACAGTGACCGTTGCTTCCTTCCGGATCTGGCGGGGTTAACTGTTTTATCGTGCGAGGAGACCGGTAGGGTCACCATAGCGCAGCGGGCGCGATGCCTGCAGCGAGGGCGCAGTATAGTGAAATAGCCCTCGCCTGCAAAGGCAGTGCAGCGCTTAATTAGCTTTAGCGTCATGAAACTCGTCGAGAGTTTGCTTGAGCACGCGCATCACTTGCGCTGAGTTCACCATTTCCATATGGCCAACACCGGGCAGCGTGATGTTGCGGCCATAATGCTCCGCCACCATGGAGGTGTTTTGCGGTGCAACAATAGTGTCGTGCGGCGACCACACGCTAATAAATGGAATCGGGCATGGGGCAGCTTCGGCCTCACGCAAAAAATCCAAAGCCCAAGCATTGCTTCGCGTTAGCTGAGCAATGATCGGCCCCATTTTCTCTTTACCTTCAGCCAGCACGGTGCCAACTAGCGGTGAACCAACGGCTACCGCCAACGATGCTTTCGGCATGCCGCCAAAACGATGCAAATACAGACGAATCACTAAGCCGCCCATGGAGTGACCAAGTAAAATCACGCGTTTACTACCGGTTTCAACGAGCACTTCATCGACAAAGCGTGCCAAATGCTCGGCGTTTTTCTCAACGCTATGAAAAATCGGCTCGGGGCTGACGGCGTAGACTTTGCCATAGCCATTTTTTAATAAATACCGACGCCAGGCCCATAAATAGCCGCGGTTAGTGAAGAAGCCAGGCACTAGCACAATCGGGTCGCCGCGATGCGTAAGGCCAGCCGGCGGATTTGTCGGCACCAACCACGGCTCAAAAGCGAATAAAAACGGATAGGTTAGGATCGCTGCCCACCATTCTCGCAGCAGCATAGCCACCGTAGAAAAGCAGCCAACTTCATGTTCAGCGCGCTTAGCCGAGCGATTTTTATAGGTCGGGATGACGTTGCCCATGACCATCAGCAAACGTAGCAAAGCAAAGATAGCAACACAGCTCAGCACGACACATAACCAGCTGCTGCCTGTGGCAACAAAGGCGCCACCAATAAGCACATAAAGTGCGAACTCAATAAAAAATGCCTTTAAAAAGCCACGGCCATGACTGGTAAATCCCTGTTCCTTAAGCATATTGCGTCCTTTGATATTTAATTTTTATTTATTAGGATCATCAGCTTGCTGAGCAATTGTCTCGCGCAGCGCTACTTGCAGCTGCGAATGCCAACGCACCACGCGCGGCCATAATGCCAGTGCCAGTAATAAAACTAATACCAGCACGGCAACAAACAAGTGCAAGGGCGGCAAAATAATCGAGCTTAAGGCTGAGATCAACAGCAACATCGCCACTAAGGCCGCCGTTGGTAAGGCGCGCGCAAACAGGCGATACAATGTCACCCGCGCAGGTGTGGTGGCAACGCCCGCACCAAGCTCAGTCAAAATCATTGCCAGCGCTTCTAGCTTGCGATATGCCGCCACCATAAATGGCATAGCCAACACCAAAGTCGCTGCCCAAAACACCGTGCTACGCCACTCTTGCGGCAGTACCGCCAACCATTCAGTTAAATCGGTATGGGCTACCAAAGCCGCGCCCGCGATAAACAAGGCGGCAATAACGCAAAAGTTCAGCACCACATGCAGCAAAATGCGACGAATAAAGGCCGACACATGATTTTCTTGAGCACTCGAGCCCATGCTGCCTAGCCAGTTTTCATAGGCGGTTAAACTGCCTTGTAGTGAGTTCGGCACTAAATGGCGGAAGGTCGAAGCCGCGAGATCAGAGTTTCTAATCAGATATGGCGTAAGTATGGTTGTCAGCACAGACACCGACACCACCACCGGGTAAAGGAAGCCGCTAGTGACGCCAAGTGTTACGCCTAAGCTCGCGATAATAAAAGAGAACTCGCCAATTTGGGACAAGCCCATGCCGACTTTCAGCGAGGTGCGGGCATCGTGACCAGTGGCAATAGTCGCCAAGGTATTGGCCGTGGTTTTACCTATAACCACCACGGCCGTGATGATCAAAATCGGCACCCAGTATTCGACCAGCACGCTTGGGTCAACCATCATGCCGATGGCGACAAAGAAAATTGCCGTAAACATATCGCGCAAGGGTTCGACTAAGCGCTCAATGACATGGATCTGTTTAGACTCAGCAATGATCGCACCCATAACAAATGCGCCCAGCGCCATGCTATAGCCCAGCTCCACCACCAATAAGCAGAAGCCAAAACACAGGCCTAAAACAGTCACCAAAAGCATTTCTTTGCTTTGGTAACGCGCCACCACCGACAGCAAACGCGGTACTAGCAATAGCCCTAGTAACAGCGCCACCACCAAGAAAATGCCCAATCGCCCAAGCGTGTTGGCAACGCTGCTCACGCTAACCTCGCCAGTAAGCGCTAGCCCTGAGAGCAGCACTATCATGGCGATGGCGAGAATATCCTCAACGATAAGCACGCCAAAAATAAACTGGGCAAAACGCTCTCGTTTCAGCTTTAGCTCATCAAGCGCTTTCACAATGATGGTGGTCGACGAAATCGATAGCATGGCGCCCAAGAAAATGGCATCCATCTCGCTCCAACCAAAGGCGCGGCCTAGGCTGTAACCGGCCCAGAGCATCAAACTAATTTCGGCAGTGCCGGCAATTAAAGCCGTGCCACCAACTTTTTTCAGCTTGCTAACATTGAACTCAAGACCTAGCGAAAACAGCAAAAACACCACGCCTAAATCGGCCATGGTTTGGATAGTGTCGCGGTCGGAAATCAGCGGGAATGGTGGTGTGTGCGGGCCAATAATGATGCCTGCCAAAATATAGCCAAGCACCACAGGCTGTTTAAAGCGGTGAAATACGAGCGTAATAAAACCGGCGGCCATCATGATGATGGCAAGATCTTTTAAAAAGGCTTCGGTATGCGTCAAGCAACCACTCCATGATTGGCCAAAACAGCCAGAAAAAAAGGAGTGTAACCGATTGCGCTAAATCGCCGTAGCGCCCCAGGTAGTCATTAGCTGCTGAGTAGCTCGTGCGGCGCGATGGTCACGTTCAGTAACCATCTCAACATCATGACTAAACCATGCCACCGTAGCTTGAGCGTAGCCAAAGCTGACTTCTGGGTGATGATCATTACGCTGCGCCCACGCCATCAGCTCAGTAATAAAGCCTTGAACGGCGTCGAAATGGCCAAAGCGTAGTGCTATGTGTAGGCCATCTGCCCTCACCTGCCATTCTGGCCACACTCCGTCCATGCCCATGCTCACTTTTTCATCATGCGCTGAACAGCCATAGGCTTTACGGCACGATGAAAGGCTTTTTGTTCGGGCATACGGTCATGCTCTTTCAAGCCAAAGAGCTTGGTATTGAGCGATGAGCCGCCGTCGACGCAGATGCAAGCACCTGTGGTGTAGGATGCTGCAGGTGAGAGTAAAAAGGTGATGACGCTGCTGATTTCGTCTTCATCGCCCATGCGACTGGAGGGAATCGTGCCGCGCATTTGCGGAATAACGTGGTTGGCGAACTCATCGCCATAGCTATCCATGCCGCTGGAGGCGATAAAGCCTGGCGCCACGGCATTAACGCGCACGCCGTATGAAGCCCATTCGACAGCCGCAGTTTCGGTGAAGCTGAGCATGCCGGCACGTGCGGCACCGGAATGACCCATGCTGGGCATACCACGCCACATATCGGCAATGATGTTGACGATAGATCCGCCTTTCTCGCGCATAGATTGGTTCATCACCTCTCGCGCCATCAAAAAGCCGCCGGTTAAATTGCTGCTAACTACGGCATCCCAACCATTTTTCGAAATCTTCAGCAATGGTGCCGGAAACTGACCGCCGGCGTTGTTCACTAGGCCATGAATTTGACCGTGATCTGCAACAATTTTAGCGACGGTATCGCGCACATCAGCCTCTTGGCGGATGTCTACGCTGTAATAGCTAGCCTTGCCGCCATCGGCAATGATTTCGGCTTGTGTGGACTCTAGGCGCTCAATATTACGGCCAATGAGAATGACGTTGGCGCCGAGTGCAGCAAGTTCATGAGCACAGCAACGACCAATGCCTGAGCCACCACCAGTAACAATATGAGTTTGGCCGGCAAAAAGATCGGCGCGGAAAGCAGAACGATACGACATGAGAGATCCTTTATGACATCCGTCGACAGAAACGGTTGGCGAATGACACAATTTCATGACTGGAAAGTCAAGAAAAACTCAGAGGCAGTATGTAGAAGCTTCGCAGAAACTGTATTGCGGAAAACGCTTGCTGCAGAAACAGAAAAGCCCAGCTGTTTAGAGCTGGGCTTTCGCTGTGTGGTGACCCCACGGGGAATTGAACCCCGGTTACCGCCGTGAAAGGGCGATGTCCTAACCGCTAGACGATGGGGCCAAACTTGGTGGAGCTTAGCGGGATCGAACCGCTGACCTCTACAATGCCATTGTAGCGCTCTCCCAGCTGAGCTAAAGCCCCACACTTCGAACAGCTACTGGGTGCTTGCTGCTGTTCGAGGCGCGCAGTTTATTGAGCAGGCTAGATGCTGTCAACACACTAATCGCAATTTTCCGCACATCTGCACACGCTTTGCTCAGTTCTTGCGGTATTTGCTTAAAACACAGCCAAAATTTCATCGGTGTGAGCTAAGTAAGCTAAAAAATACCTGCCGATAGCCCCGCCGCCATGCCCATGCCTAATTCGCGCGCTTGCCCGACAAACTCAGTTTGCCACGCGCCACGGCAAATTAACGGCTCTTGCACCCATTGCCAGCGCAATCCTGTGACGATCGACTCAATGGCACGTCGCGTACCGGTGCCATCGGAACCAGCACGAATGAGCAGTGCACATGGCAAACCCTGCTTAAGCTCAAGCACAGGGTAGTAGCAGCGGTCGAAAAAATCTTTCATTCCCCCGCTCATATAAGCGAGGTTTTCTGAGGTAAACAAAATAATGCCATCGCAGGCTAACACTTGCTTCGGTGTAGTTTTCAGCGCCTCGGCAACGACAACTGTGACGTCATCGATCTCGCTGTCTTGCGCACCTTCAGTTAAAGCAGAGACAAGCGCCTGCATATTTTCTGATGGTGCGTGAGCAACGATTAATAGCTGCTTCATTGTGCCCTCCTCGTTTAAGTCGGTTTCAACGACCGACTATAGCTATCAACTACAAGTAGTGCAGCGGCAGCGCTGTGGTGTCGACCACGCGGCGCATGACAAAGCTCGAATGCACACCACTAACACCTTCTATACGCGTGAGCTTATTGAGCAAAAAATCCTGATAACGATCCATATCCGGCACCACCACTTTCAATAAATAATCTGCGCTTTGGCCAGTAATCAGATAGCACTGCTGCACTTCATCATAGCTAGATACAGCAGCCTCAAACTGCTCAAAGCGTTCTGGCGTGTGACGATCAACACTGATTTGAATCATCACCGTTAGTCCCAAGCCTAAAGCTTTAGGCGACAACAAGGCACGTCGACCCGTAATCACGCCCATGGCTTCGAGCTTTTGCACACGGCGCAAACACGGCGATGGCGACAGTCCAACGCGCTCGGCCAGCTCTAGGTTGCTTAACGAGGCATCTTTCTGCAGTAGCGCGAGAATATGCTTATCGAACTTATCAAGAATGCTGTCGTAATGTGCCATAGCGCAATTTAAAACCACTTTAAATACATTAATAGCAATGTATCACCTATTAATCCTTAATCAAGTCAATTTAAGCTCAGCAATTGCGCACCCACCCTCCTACACTTAGCTCACTCCCTAAAGCACTACGTAGGACACCATCATGGCTTTTGATCATCGCAAATACCGCCCCACGCCCGTCGTCGCCAGACCACAGCGGCAATGGCCTAACCACGTCATCACCCAAGCACCGCGCTGGTGTGCCGTGGATTTGCGCGATGGCAATCAGGCGCTGGTGAAACCGATGACCGTGCCGCAAAAAATCCGTCTGTTTGAGTGCTTGGTACGTTGCGGCTTCCGTGAAATCGAAGTTGGCTTTCCGGCCGCCTCGCAGCCCGACTTTGACTTTGTCCGCGCCTTGATTGAGCAAGATCGCATCCCCGACAACGTCACCATTCAAGTGTTAACACAGGCGAGGCCTGAATTAATTGCTCGCACCTATGAGTCATTAAAAGGCGTCAAGCGTGCCATCGTGCACGTTTATAACTCGACCTCTATTACCCAGCGCGAGCAAGTTTTTCAGACCGATGTCGCTGGCGTGAAAGCCATTGCTGTCGCCGGTGCGCGCTGTGTCGCCGAACACGCCGCACTGCATCCTGAGACCGAATGGACATTTCAGTATTCGCCGGAAAGCTTCACCGGCACCGAGCTGTCAGTGGCGGCGGAAATCGTCAATGCCGTGATTGAAATCTGGCAGCCCACCAAAGGCCAGCCAGTGATCATTAACTTGCCGGCCACGGTGGAAGTCAGCACGCCTAATGTTTATGCCGACTGCATTGAGTGGATGATCGAGCATATGGCGCAGCGCGAGCACGTGTGTGTTTCCTTGCACACGCACAATGATCGTGGCTGCGGTGTCGCGGCAGCAGAACTCGGTGTCATGGCCGGCGCTGATCGCGTCGAAGGCACTTTATTGGGCAATGGTGAGCGCACCGGCAATATGGACTTGGTCACCATGGCGATGAATCTGTACAGCCAAGGTATAGATCCCGAGCTCGACTTATCGGATATGCGCGACATCATTGACACCGTGGAAGCTGTCACCGAAATCACCACACACCCGCGCCACGCCTATGCTGGCGAATTAGTGTTCACGGCGTTTTCAGGCAGCCACCAAGATGCCATTCGCAAATGCTTAAACCGGCAAGCGGTGCCGCCAAGCGTTGATTCGCCTTGGGATGTGGCCTATTTGCCGATTGACCCACGCGACTTGGGTCGTCGCTACGAAGAGGTTGTGCGCATCAACTCGCAGTCGGGTAAAGGCGGTGTTTTGCATGTGCTAGAGCAACACGTTGGCATTACTTTGCCGCGCTGGATGCAAATTGCCTTCTCCAAACGCGTGCAGGCGGCGGCCGAGGCCAGCGGCGGTGAAGTCGATGCCGACACCATCTCCAGCTTGTTCGATGCACACTGCTTGGATGTGCCCGCCGGCTGGCAAGTCAGCGACTATCAAGCACAGCGCCGTGATGGCCAAGTACGCATCGAAGTCGACTTAGGCTCGCAACATATTGTCGGCGTTGGCGATGGCTTAATCTCAGCTGTCGTTAACGGCTTAAGCCAGCACTCCGGCATAGAGGCTAGCGTTGAGCATTACGATGAGTTTAGCTTGAGCAATAACACCGCTGCCGAGGCCTTGGCCTGCGTGCAAATTCGTCATGGTGAGTGCACAATTATTGCCAGCGCCATGGCCAATGATACGACCTTGGCGAGCATTCAGGCCGTGGTATCGGCTTGGGGAAGACTCATTGCAGAGCTTGAGCGAGAACAGATTCATGAGCCAGAAGTCGCCGCAGTTTAAAACTGATACCACCCTGCTCTACCATTGCTTCGATGGTGCAGCAGGCCGGCTGTTAATAGCCGTTGGCCACAATGGCTTAGCATCGGTGATTATTGGCGAGGATGATGAGGAGCTGGTTGCAGGCTTGATCTCTGAGCATCCGAAAGCGCAATGCGCACCCATGAACGCCGAGCAACAGCGCGAACATGCCGCCACAGCCAAAGCCATCGAGGCGATGAGTCAAGGTCAGGCGGCTAATGTCGCTCTGCCCATGGCGCTGCCAGGCACGGAGTTTCAACAGGCAGTATGGCAAGCGCTCTGTCGCATCCCGCGCGGGCAAACCATCAGCTATAAAGCCTTGGCCGATGCCGTTGGCAGACCACGCGCTATTCGCGCGGCGGCTAGCGCTTGCGGCGCCAATCCCTTAGCGCTAATCGTGCCCTGCCACCGCGTGATTGCTAGCGATGGCGGCATGGGCGGCTACAAATGGGGCGTGGCGCACAAGGTCGAACTACTTAGGCGCGAGCAGCTCGACTAGCACTTAACGCCCTGCTTCGACTGCGTTTTAACCTTCAGCGGGCGCTTCAATCAGCGACTCACCACGGCGAAATGCCGCAAGTTGAGCCTCGAGTACCTTAGTTTCTTTCTTCGACACGCCACCCAACACGGCAATGGCCTCGCGCAAGCGCGCCCGCGTCATATCGGGGCCGATAATCGCCATAGCCTCCATAATCGGCGGTGCCGATGGCGTGCCGGCGATAGTGACGAAAAACGGTGCCATGACATCACGCATCTTCCAGCCCAAAGCCTCGCTCAAGCGCTGCATGAGTGCGCTGATGTGCTCATGATCCCATTGCGGCAACACTTCCAGCTCCCACAAGCTCAGTTGCAGTAACTGCTTTACTTGCTCTGGTGTGAGTTTTTTCTGCTGCAGTTTCTCAGCAGTCAAGCCCACTGAGCCGGCAAAAAAGAAACCGGCCCAATCCACGGCCTCAGACAAAGTCTGCACTCGTGTTTGAATTTGACTGGCCACGCGCGCGAGATACTCTGGCGTGATCCACTGCTGAAACGCCGCAACAAAATCGGCTACAGGCAAGGCTTTGATCCACTGGCCATTGAGCCAAGCGAGTTTTTCCACATCGAAAATCGGCCCGCCCAGCGACACGCGCGTGACGTCGAAGTGCGCAATCATCTCAGCAAGACTAAATTGCTCACGCTCATCGGGCATGGACCAACCCATGCGGCCAAGGTAATTCACCACGGTCTGTGGCAAGTAACCCATGCGCTCATAATAGGTAATTGACGTCGGGTTTTTGCGCTTCGACAGCTTGGATTTGTCCGGATTACGCAGCAATGGCATATGGCATAGTGCCGGCATATCCCAGCCAAAATAGCGATACAGCAGCTGATGTTTGGGCGCTGAGCTAATCCATTCCTCACCGCGCAGCACGTGGGTGATCTCCATCAAATGGTCATCGACGACGTTAGCTAAATGGTAAGTCGGTAGGCCATCAGCCTTCATCAGTACCTGCATATCGACCTGCTCCCAGGCGATTTCAATGTCGCCACGCAGCATGTCGGTGAAAGTGCACAGGCGCTCGCTAGCGGGAGCATCAGCGGCTGGTCTTGGCACATTCAAACGCACCACCGATGACTCGCCAGCGGCTAGGCGCTCCGCGACATTAGCTTTACTCAAGCTCAGGCAATGGCCATCGTAGCCAATACTGGCTTTTGCGGCGGTTTGCTCAGCGCGTAGAGCATCTAGGCGCTCATTGCTGCAGAAGCAATGGAAAGCATGGCCGTTATCGATGAGCTGCTGCGTGTGCGCCTTATAGATGTCGCTACGCTCACTTTGGCGGTATGGCGCGTGCGGGCCGCCAATGTCAGGGCCCTCATCCCAGTTCAGGCCTAGCCATTTTAGCGAGCTTAAAATTTGTTGCTCAGACTCAGGCGTGGAGCGCTGCTGATCAGTATCTTCAATGCGCAAAATGAATTGACCACCGTGCTGGCGCGCAAAACATAAGTTAAAAAGAGCAATGTAGGCGGTACCAACGTGCGGATCGCCAGTGGGCGATGGGGCTACACGGGTGCGAATAGGCTTTTGAGCGGCAGTCATAAAATAGCTTCAATGAACATAATCGAGGGCGGCAGTATAAGAAAAAACGCCGCCTCCTGCTTGGCTTTCAGGAGACGGCGTTTTTCTACAGCAACGAAGCAGGAAACTAACGGTTAGCTGCTGGGGTTCCCTTCATAGCGCGCTCACTCTGCTGCGTGGGCGATAACGCACTCGTTACGCCTTTGGTGATGGACTCAAGTAAATCAGTAACCGCACTGATGTTGACGAGGCCACCAGAGGCTGCCTGGATTTGAGAGAGCACATCACTGAGCTCCGCTGGCAGCAACTCAGTCAATAGCAGTGGCAACTCACTATCATTACAGCTGTTCTCATTTTGAATTTCGTCATTATTTTCAGCATTCACGCCTGGCAAGCCAGTATTGATCCATTCATTAATCAGCGCTGATGCTTCGCCATGGACGACGCTACGAGCAATTGGCGGCATACGAATACCAGCCTCGGCTGAGCCAACGCGATAGCTCATGATGGAAGCTGCGGCATTACCCAGCACAATATCGTGGCCACGATTACCTGAACCACGTCCAGCTGCAACAGGCTTTTTACAAATACCGTAACGAACACCAACGGTACGGAAACTATCTAAGAATAAGCCCGAGTTGGAGGCGCCACCATTGTTGTTATGACAGTACGCGCAGTTTACTTCTAGATAAGCTCGCACTCGCTCATGAACATCACGCGGTGTGCCAGGTAAAGCCTTACTTGGCCCACTGCCTGGAATCTCCATGGTCGCCATCGGAGTGTCACGCTTAGATGCGTCAGCATTAAAGCCCGTTAGCCAGCCTTTACGTGCCATAAACGCTAACTGATTCTCACCGGTTTTATCTTTGTTAATGCCACGATCCATATTGCGTGCTTTTGGCCCAATTGGTGCGGCACCCAGACGATCATCACCACCATGACAGGTGATGCAGTTCAGTGCGGCTGGTACGGCATAGGCAGCAGAGGCACCTTTATAGCGCGCACGTTCGTTATTTTTCTTCACATTAGGATTCGGATCTAAATAATCCCACTGCACAGCAACATTGTCGCCAGCTAGAGCTAGAACAGCTTTGGTTGGTTTGCCGTCACTGCCTTGCTGCCACACATAGGGTAGACCAATCCAGCGCTCACCAACGGCGGTATCACGTTTGATGATCAGACGTGTCTCGACAATATGCTCGCGTAGCAGCTGTCCACCAGCATCCTCCGTGCGGAAAGTGAATGTCTTCGAAATCACAGTGCCAACTGGGAAGTCCAGTGACTCATTGATGCTATTGGTCGACTTCTTGTCTTGATACTTAGCTGGCTGCACACCACCTTGAGCATTTGGCGGCAAGAAGATCACACGATACTTACTGGCATAGTCAGAAAACAGTGTGCTATTGAGTTCGTAGGGCATAACAAACGAGCCCTGACCTCCGCTCAGCGGATCATTTGCCACCTTAAACAGGCCATATTGACTCAGCTCAGGGCAGTCATATTTTGCTAATGCATTCCAGTTAACCTGACCGGGCTTAACCGCAGAGCACGCCGCAGCGATAGTAGCTACAGGAGGAGCCGCTTCTTCTTTGACTATTTTATAAGGTAGCTTAAGCACGGGAATTGGACGATCTGGCAGGTCACAAGCAAACGGTGCGGTATCACTGCTTCCAGGCACAATAATTTGCTGAATTAACTCTGGGCCAATATCTGATCGATTCAAACCAGCATTTAAGAACGGTGTCACCAACGGGTTTGATTTGTGGGTGTTATTACTTAAACACAAACCATTTTCGGGTTTTTTCAGTTTTTTCTGAGCATCAAACTTCCATGCGTTGTATTTGCATTTCGGGTCTTTATCTGAGCGATAGTAGTTAGGACGGCCACGCTCATCCACTCGCGGTTCATAGCGTGTTTCAGCATTGTTTGGCTTGTTGAGCGCAATACCATCTTCATCAACAGGATAGTCTGTGCAGTCGTTAGGCTCATCCTCACCACCGTCCCAAACGATATCAGCACCACGACCAAAGTTCTTCACACGCATCAACAAAGGTAAGACGGAGGCGACACCACGATCGGCTATTGGCAGCTGCGGACTCTGACCATTACCGGAGAAACGGTTGTTATGAATCTCAATACCTTCTGGATAAAAATCATAGCGCAGATCAGGATAGTTGCGATCGACTAAGCCATAGTTAACGACTGCAATACCGAAGCTGTCGTTGCCCGTAATATCGTTGTCGTAAATTTCTAGCTGATCTGATGCGAGAACCAACATACCGGTACCGCGTGGCACAAGACCTACAATATTGCCAGTTGGCGCAAAGTTATCCGTGTTGTTGTTATAGGATTTGTTGCGACGCACAACGTTTTTTTCGCCGTACTGGCGCAAGTCAGGCAAGTCAAAAATTAAGAACCCACCGGTATTTTTTGTCGCCACATTATCTTCAAATAATGCTCGGTAGGTATTTTCAAACTCGAAACCAGCGACGTTGTATGTCGCTAAACAATTTCGCACGATGACGTCGTTAGACTGGCCTACATAAATGCCCGCATCGGAAGCGCCATGAGACTCACAATCCTCCATCAGGACATGTTGAGTCTCAACAGGATACAAGCCATAAGCGCCGACATCGGAGCGTGGCGTATATTTATCGCTAGTCTCGTCACGGCCAGCGGCGTCGTGCCAGCGCACACGCACGTCACGAATCGTCACTGACTCAGAGCGGAACACACGAACACCGTTGCCCGGTGTGTCTTCCACGGTAAAGCCTTGCAAAATCAAGCCGTCGGCGTAGCTGGCATTAATGCCCTCACCACTGTCGCTATTAAGAAAATTAAGAATGGTTTTATCTTTACCCGCACCTTTCAGGGTAATGCCGTTTTTGCTATTGACCAGCAAACCCGTGGACATCTCAAAATAGCCTTCGCAAAACGCCACTGTGTCGCCGGCTCGGGCAAGAGATAGTCGCGTTAAGACTTGCTCGCGAGCATTTGGGCCAGCCTCAATACAGGCAGCATCTATGCGAGGAGTAGGAGGAGTTGTCGTAGACGTTTTAGTTGAGTCGCTACAGGCAGCTAAAAGTGCTGTAGACGCAGCAAGAGCAACAAGCGTTGCCTTTCGAAATGAAATGAACATGGGGTACTGCCTTTTTTGTATTACTTATGTTTGGCAATATACATCATGAGTGAAACTTAGTAACAACACTTTTCATACAAATCACCTTTCATACCGGCCAATCTGCTGGCACAAAATGGCGACTAGGCAAACTCACGCATCAGTTTTTGCGCTAATACAATGTCTGCAGGCGCTAGATCTACCATTGCTAAATGCCCTATTGGCACCCAATCTATTTGGTCATGCACACTGAGCACACAGTCCATCTCGGGCAATTCAGTAAACAGGCCAATTAGCTCGATGCTGACATCGGCATAATGATGCTGCGTGCGCGCAAATTCCTCACCAATATGCGCAGCAATATTGAGCTCTTCGTGCAGCTCACGCGCCAATGCTTCTGCTTCGCTTTCGCCGGCCTCAATCTTACCGCCAGGAAACTCCCAAAGCCCTGCTTGACGCTGACCGAGTGCGCGCCTAGCTACCAACACTAAGCCATCACGCAAGGCAATCGCTGCAACAACCTTAATCATTCCATATCCTTGTTAATAAAAGCTTTTTATCCAAAGAGTGGTTTGTGCCAACAAAGCAACGCCATAAGAATAGCTTTTTAGCGCGTAAAGAAACCTTACCGCGTACGTGTAGTCGTAAGAGTACTTATTTCAATGCAAAGTGTGCAACTTCCGTTAGTTATCATGTGGCCAAATTGTTGTCTTAGCTACGCGTTTGCCTCGCTCTCATGATACAAACTGTATCGTGGCGCATTATTAAATCAATCGGAGATGTCTATGTTAAGCATGATTATAGTAGGTCTAATTGCCGGCTGGTTGGCTGGCGTCGTGATGAAGGGCGGCGGCTACGGCATCATTGGCGATATCGTCGTGGGCATTGTCGGCGCTGTCATCGGCGGTAAACTATTTGAGGCACTAGGCTTGGCATCGAGCGGCGGTTTTATCGCCAGCATCATCGTTGCCACTGTTGGTGCAGTAGTATTAATTGCCATCATACGTTTCATCAAACGCGCGTAAAACCCACCAGAGTAATGCTATGCCAAGCGCCAAGGCACATGTCAGCAAGATGACAACGCCTAACCAACCTTGGCCAGCCCAGGCCACACCAGCCAAAGTGCCGAGCACGCTGGCGCCGAGGTAATAACTCAGTAAATACAGCGCGGCGGCCAATGCTTTATATTGGCCAGCGCGCTGCCCTACCCAGCTACTCGCAATGGCATGCGCACCAAAAAAAGCAAACGTTAGCAACGCCACACCTGCGAGAAGACAAGCCAAGTTACTGGCCAATGACAGCCATAAACCCAGAAACATCAGCAACCACATCCAAGCCAATGCTGCAGGTCGCCCTAGCTGCCGTGTTAGGCGACCCGACCACGCTGAAGCCAATGAGCCGGGTAAATACAGTAGAAATACAGCGCCGATAGCCGCCGAACTGAGCGAAAATGGCGGCAACTCAAGACGAAAGCTTAAATAGTTATACAGCCCGACAAATATGCCTAAAAGCAAAAAGCCCGTGATGTAGAGCGCCCAGAGCTGGGTATCGGAGGTAATGGCTTTTATCGCGCCGGCAAAGGCCTGTCGCCCCTGTCGAGACCATGGCAAAGCGCGGGCGTGAAAGTGCTGAGAAGGTGGTAAAAACCACCACATGACGATAGCAGCAAGTACGCCGACAACTCCAACTACTGCGACCGCATCTGCCCATGGCCAATGCTCAGCAACTACGGCGGTGACTAGACGACCACTCATGCCGCCCAATGCGGTGCCGGCAACATAGATGCCAATCACGCCGCCCACTGCTCGTGGCTCAACCTCTTCGCCGGCATAAGCCATCGCTGTCGCAGGTAGGCCGGCGAGCGCAATTCCGGCCAATGCACGTAGCATGAGAAGTTGCTCGAGGTTTTGCGCCCATGCAGTCATCACCGTGAATACAGCAGCAATGAACATCGCCCAGCACATAACCGGGCGGCGGCCAAAGCGGTCGGCGAGTAGGCTTGCAGGGATTAATGCCAAACCTAATGCGGCGGTGGCAATAGAGAGGATAAATGAGCTTTGCGCTGGCGATAACTGTAGGTCGCGGGCAAAGTGCGGCAGCAATGGCTGCGGCCAATACAGAAGCCAGAAAGTGGCAAAGCCACCGAGCAAAAGCGCATACGAAACCCGGCGGTAACCGGGCATCTGTTTACTCATGCAAGGGCAGCAAACCCGCGCGCGCAATCCGCTTTCAAGTCGTCGATATCTTCAAGGCCGACAGCAATGCGAATCAGCCCCTCACTAATTCGCGCCAACACTTTTGCCTCAGGACTTAAGCGCCCGTGAGTCGTTGAGCCCGGATGAGTAATTGTCGATTTCGTATCGCCCAAATTAGCGGTGATTGAGAGCAGCTGAGTCGCATTGATAAAGCGCCAAGCGGCTTCTCGCCCGCCCTCTACTTCAAACGACAATACGCCGCCAAAACCACTTTGCTGACGACAAGCCAGCTCATACTGCGGGTGCGACTTCAAGCCGGTGTAATGTACGGCTAGTACGTTCGGCTGCTGCTCCAGCCATTGCGCCAAGGCTAGGGCATTTTGCGCATGCGCAGTCATACGAATACGTAAGGTCTCTAGGCCTTTGAGAAAGACCCAGGCATTGAATGGGCTCATGGTTGGCCCACAAGTACGCACAACACCCAAAATTTCATTAATAAGCACCGCTGAACCAACCACAGCACCGCCTAGCGTACGGCCTTGACCATCGATGTATTTAGTTGCGGAATGAATCACCAAGTCAGCGCCTAGCGCCAAAGGCAATTGCTGAGCCGGTGTACAGAAACAGTTATCCACGGCAAGCAAAATGCCATGCTTATGCGCCAATGTGGCGAGTGCGGCAATGTCGACTAACTCACCCAATGGATTGCTCGGCGATTCTACAAAGAACAATTTTGTCGCCGGCGTAATGGCCGCTTCCCATGCAGATAGATCGGCTAATGGCACGAAGGTGGTGCTAACGCCGAAGTTATGAGCGTATTTGGTGAACAAGACATTGCTCGTGCCAAATAGGCTTTGCGATGTCACGATAGCATCACCCGATTTCAAAAGGCCTAGCACGGTGGACAAAATCGCTGCCATGCCGGAGCTGGTGGCAACCGCTTTTTCACCGCCCTCGAGTGCGGCTAAGCGCTCCTCAAAGCATTGCACTGTGGGGTTGGTATAGCGCGAATAGACATTGCCAGGCTTGGAGCCATCGAAGCGTGCCGCGGCTTCCTCTGCAGAGGCAAAAACATACGACGAAGTCAGAAATAAAGCTTCTGAATGCTCGCCATGATCGCTACGAATATTGCCGGCACGCACGGCAAGCGTGTCAAACTTCGGGGTGGAATGCTCGTTAGACATGCTTGCCTCACACTAAGAAATTAGTCGCCGTTGGATAAATCGACGAGGTTTGGCCCTTGCTGAACTCGATGCTTAGCGCCATCGCTACGCGAGGCTTGTAAGGCATCGAGGTAGCACTCATCGATATCGCCAGTTACGTATTCGCCATCAAATACTGAGCAATCAAAGCGCTCGATATCGGGATTGCCTTCGCGTGCAGCAGCGACTAAATCTTCCAGCTTTTGGAAAATCAACGCATCAGCGCCAATAAGCTCACAAATTTCTTGCTCAGTACGGCCATGAGCGATCAGCTCCGTGCGCGCCGGCATATCGATGCCATACACATTTGGATATTTCACTGCCGGTGCGGCCGAAGCGAAATAGACATGCTTAGCGCCAGCATCGCGAGCCATCTGGATGATTTCACGGCAGGTGGTGCCACGGACAATGGAGTCATCAACCAGCAGGACATTTTTGCCCATAAACTCGAGCTCAATCGGGTTGAGCTTTTGGCGTACGGATTTTTTCCGCTGACCCTGGCCCGGCATAATGAACGTGCGGCCGATATAACGGTTTTTCATGAAGCCCTCGCGGTACTTCACGTTCAAATGATTTGCCAACTCTAACGCCGCCGTGCGGCTAGTGTCAGGAATCGGAATCACCACATCGATTTCTAGGTCGGGATGCTCTTTCAAAATGGTATTGGCCAGCGTCTCACCCATACGCAGGCGAGCTTTATAGACCGAAATTTTATCGATAAACGAGTCAGGGCGAGCGAAATACACATGCTCAAAAATGCACGGTGAATACACCGGATTCTCCGCACACTGGCGCGTGTGCATATTGCCTTCGTTATCGATGAAAATCGCTTCACCCGGCTTCAAGTCGCGCACAACACGGAAGCCCACTGAAGTAATCGCTACCGACTCCGATGCGATGATGTATTCCTTACCATTCGCGGTGTCGCGTTCGCCAAAAATAATCGGGCGAATGCCGAAGGGGTCGCGAAAACCGATAATGCCGTAGCCACTGATCATTGCGACGACTGCGTAAGCGCCCTTGCAACGAACATGCACACCACTGACAGCAGCAAAAATATCGTCAATGCCGGGCACAATTTTGCCGCGAATTTGCAGCTCATGTGCAAACACATTGAGCAATACTTCGGAGTCAGAGTCGGTGTTGACGTGACGCAAATCGGAGCGATAAATATCTTTCGCCAAGGCTTCTGAGTTGGTCAGGTTGCCGTTGTGCGCGAGCGTGATGCCATACGGTGAGTTGACGTAAAACGGCTGCGCTTCAGCTGAACTAGACGAGCCGGCTGTTGGGTAGCGAACATGGCCGATGCCATAGTTGCCGACCAAGCGCAGCATGTGGCGGGTATGAAATACATCGCGCACCATGCCGTTGTCTTTGCGCAGAAATAAGCGATGATTATCGCTGGTGACAATACCAGCAGCGTCTTGTCCGCGATGCTGTAACACCGTGAGCGCGTCATAAAGTGCCTGATTAACCGGGCCTTTGCCGGCGATGGCAACGATTCCGCACATGGTGACCTCTCGAGCTTAGTGGCTAGCTGACTCGCTAGTATTTGGGGAACGAATAATGGTAATCGCCTGATCTTTCAGGTGACGAGCAACGGATTCATATTTCAAGATGGCACGCGGTAGCTGGGCTTCGCGAAACCAAGCATCGTTAACGATAAACGGTGCCATCAGCATGAGCGCGACAAGACAGAGCACAAAGCCTCGGGCAACACCAAAGACGCCGCCAAAAAATCGATCGACAAGGCTTAAGCCGCCGGCGCGCAACATCATACTAACGGCGTATCCGCCAAGGCTGCACACCACTAATGTGCCTAAAAATAAGCCGCCATAGGACATGACGAGGCGTATTGAGGGAGTGCCGACCCACTGTGCCAGCCATGCGGCCATGGGCTCGTTGTAAGTGCGGGCGAGATAAATTGCGAGAACCCAACCGGTGAGGGAGATCGCCTCGCGCACCAAACCACGCCAGAATCCGAAGATTAGCGATAGCGCGAGCACAACCAAGATGACGATATCTGCCGGATGCATAGAACTCAGAGTCAATGGCGGGAGGCTAAGGCCGGATGGCGCGCATCATACCAACTGCGACTTGCGCCGTCATGGACTTAAGGGCGATAGGGCACAATAAAACCGTTGAGTTTGAGCTCAGCATCGGCGCTTAAGCGCTGTTTTAAAGACTCGGCAATGCCGCGATCTAACTCAGGGCCAACACTCACTTTAAATACACCGCCCTGCTCTACAGCTGATGCACGGAAGCCATTTTTGCGCAATCGTGCAACTAAGTCATCGGCACTGGCTTTGCTACTAAGGCTGGCAACTTGCACAACCCAAGCGCTTGGTAAACCTGGGCCAGCCGGCTTGGCCTCAGCTTTAATGGCTGGTTTGGGATCTGACTTCGCTTCAGTTTTGACGACAGGCTTAGCTTCGGGCTTGCTGACCGGTGCAGCTTTGGTCTCGACAGCTGGCGCGGCTGCAACCTTGGCCTCCGCCGATTTAACCTCTACTGGCTTAGTTGTAGCCACTACAGTCGGCGCAACTTTAACTGGCGCTGGAGCAGCTGGCTTCGCAGCAGCCGGAGCACTAGTTTTTTCATTTTCGCCCGCTAAGCGAAAGCGCTCAGGAACATCTTCGGTTGTTTCGGGTGCGGCCTGAGTAGTCGGCTGCACAGGATAAAATGTTGGTTCGCCATGACTATCGGCAATACTTGCCTCAAGCTCTGCTGCTTGGTCTTGCAGCGCTGGCGCAAGGTCATTGGCGGTAGGCACAGCGGGCTTCGCAGGGATCTCTGGCGGCTGCAACGCAGCAACACCGGCACCCTCCAATACCATGGGCAAAAATAAAATAGCGGCTGCTACTAACACCACACCGCCTAAAACACGCTGCCCAATCACTTTTTCCATAGCTTACTCGCTGAGTGCCAACACGGCGGCAACCGTGTAGAACGAACCAAAGACGACAATTCTATCGTGCTCAGTAGCCTGAAGACGAGCAGATGCTAACGCCTCAGCCACACTATCGTGCGCAGAACACGCAGTTAAATCGATACTTGCTGCTATATCTGCCAATGCCGCAGCGGACTGTCCGCGAGGGCACGACAAACTGGCCAAACACCAGCTGTCGACATAGGCCTTACTGCTCGCCATCACGCCGGCGCTATCTTTATCGGCAAGCATGGCCAAGACCGCGATGGTGCGCCCTGGTGCAGCCAACGGCGCTATGTGCTGCCATAAAAACTTAGCGCCATGAGGGTTGTGCGCGACATCTAGTATTAGCTCAGGCACAGATGCCTTGCCTGCAAGATTCTTAGGCCAAGGCAGGCGCTGCATCCGCCCTGCAACACTAGTTTGGCGGAGACCTTCAGCTATTTCTGCAGCGGCAATAGGTTTATCCGTGAGCTCTGCCAATGCTTGCAATGCAGCAATGGCCGTAGCGGCGTTGTCTAAGGCCACGCTCGGCAAAGGCAAAAGCCAATCACCATACTGCCATGCGCCCCGATCGGCCTTAACAGCAAAATCGTAGTCTCGGCCTTTCACCCAAGTCGGTGCATCTAAGGCTTGAGCATGCTCAATCAGCGCAGCTTGTGGCTCGCGCTCGCCTAAGATTACTGGGCGGCCGGCACGCATGATGCCAGCCTTTTCACGCGCAATGCTGGCTAAGTTATCGCCTAGCCAGTCGGTATGATCGAGGCCGATATTAGTGATAACAGCCACGCTGGGGTCTACTAAATTAACAGCGTCTAAGCGCCCACCCAATCCCACTTCAAGCACAAGCAGGTCTGGGTTTTGGCGCTGAAACCAGTAAAAAGCAGCAAGCGTGGTATGTTCGAAATAGGTCAATGAGGTGTCGGCACGCACAGCCTCAATAGCATCAAGCGAATTGACTAAATCTGCATCGGAAATGAATGCGCCATCGCAATTAATACGCTCATGAAAATGCACTAAATGTGGGGATGTATAGCTGGCCACGCGCCATCCGGCAGCACGCGCAATGGCGACAATAGTCGCCACGGTCGAGCCTTTGCCATTGGTGCCTGCAACGGTGATTACAGGGCAGGGAAATTGGCGCAGATTGAGTCGGTCGGCTACCTCGCCAACACGCTCAAGACCAAGATCAATCGCGCTTGGATGACGCTGCTCAAGTATCGCAAGCCAATCGCTGACGCTTTTGGCATTTTCATCTAACGCAGACATCATGCGGGCACCTACCGGTTTGATCACACGGGAAAGTGCATAAATTTAGCGAGTAGGCGGAATAAGCTATCGCGCATTTCGTGGCGATGAATAATGACATCGACCGTGCCATGAGCGAGCAAAAACTCCGAGCGCTGAAAGCCCTCAGGCAATTTTTGACGGACGGTTTGCTCAATCACGCGCGGGCCGGCAAAGCCGATTAAGGCGTTTGGCTCTGCGGCATTAATGTCACCAAGCATGGCTAAACTCGCTGAGACGCCGCCATAAACAGGATCGGTGAGCACTGAAATATAAGGTACGCCAGCCTCTTTCATACGCTCCAAAGCAGCCGATGTACGCGCCATTTGCATCAGCGAAAATAGCGCCTCTTGCATACGGGCACCGCCAGAGGCCGCGAAGCAAATCAGAGGCACTCTGTGCTTCAAGCAATACTCAGCTGCCAAAACAAAGCGCGAACCCACAACTGAACCCATGGAGCCGCCCATAAAGTCAAATTCGAAAGCGACGACAACAACAGGCAGCTCATTGATTGTGCCTTTCATCACCACTAGCGCGTCTTTTTCGCCAGTATTTGCTTGAGCATCGGCTAGGCGATCGCTGTAACGCTTGGAATCTTTGAAGCGTAAAATATCGACAGGCGATAGTTCCTGCCCTAGCTCTTCACGACCTTCGGTATCGAGAGTGATGTCGATACGGTGACGTGCACCAATGCGTAAATGGTGCTGGCATTTAGGGCAGACATGTTGGTTACGCTCAACCTCTGCTTGATAGAGTACGGACTCACACTTGGGGCACTTACGCCACAGGCCCTCAGGCACCGCAACACGGCGATCGGCTGCAGACTGGGCACCAACATTCGGAAGAATGCGCTCTAACCAACTCGAACTCATCGATGACTCCTTATGAGCCAGCTCACGCTGACTCGGCCCTCAGGCCTGATCTATTGCAGCGCGTAGCGGCGCTAAAATATTCGCTACGGCAGCAGGAATTTGTTGTGGCGTAGCGGCAAGCTCGCCCATACGCTGCACTAATACTGAGCCCACCACGACACCATCAGCGACACGCGCCACAGCAGCGGCAGATTCAGCATCCTTGATACCAAAACCAACGCCAATGGGCAATTGCGTCAAAGTACGCAGTTGGGCAATACGTGCGCTTACCGCGCCAACATCGAGCGCGGCAGAGCCGGTTACGCCATTAAGCGAGACATAATACACATAGCCGCTGGCTGCTGCGGTAATGCGGGCGGCGCGGGCCATGGTAGTGGTTGGTGCGAGCAAGTAAATTGGATCGATGCCCACTCGCTTATATTCTGCCATTAGCTCATCAGCCTCTTCTGGCGGCATGTCTACAGTGAGCACACCATCAATGCCCGCTTCAGCGCAGGCATCGGCAAATGTGGCGTAACCCATGGCTTCGACGGGGTTTAAATAGCCCATCAAGACAATCGGTGTTTGGCTATCTTTGCGGCGAAACTCGGTGACCATTTTTAGTACATCACGCAATGAGACGTGATGTGTCAATGCACGTTCATGGCCCAAGGTAATGGTCGGACCATCAGCCATTGGGTCAGAAAATGGCACGCCAATTTCGAGCACATTGGAGCCTGCGGTGACTAGCGCATGCAGAACATCAACGGTAATTTCTGGTGTTGGATCGCCAGCAACAATATAGGGTATTAAGGCTTTGGTGCCGCTAGCTTTTAGCGCGGCAAAACAGGCTGTTAAACGGCTCACGCATTAACCCTCTTGATCAAGATTGGCGACAGTCATCAAGTCTTTGTCGCCACGGCCAGATAAATTCACAATGATGATTTGCTCTGGGCTCATGGTTGGTGCCAGCTTTTCGACATAGGCCAAAGCATGGCTGGACTCAAGCGCAGGAATGATGCCTTCAGTACGTGTTAAACGATGAAAGCCCGCAAGCGCTTCAGTGTCATTAATGGTGACGTAGTCGGCACGGCCAATGTCTTTTAACCAGCTATGCTCTGGGCCGACACCGGGATAATCCAAACCAGCAGAAATTGAATGTGTTTCGATGACTTGACCGTCTTTGTCGCTCATTAGGTAGGTGCGGTTGCCGTGCAATACGCCTGGGCGGCCGGCATTTAATGGTGCCGAATGTTGGCCATCGCCAGCATTAATGCCGTGCCCTGCTGCTTCCACGCCGAATATTTTCACTGACTCATCGGCTAAAAAAGGATGGAACAAGCCAATGGCATTAGAGCCACCGCCAACGCAAGCAACCAACGCGTCGGGCAGCTTGCCAGTCTGCTCTAAACACTGACGCCGCGCTTCACGACCAATGACTGACTGGAAGTCGCGCACCATCATTGGGTATGGGTGTGGGCCGGCCACAGTACCAATGATGTAAAAAGTGTTTTCGACGTTGGTTACCCAGTCACGCATGGCCTCGTTCAAGGCATCTTTCAGTGTTTTCGAGCCAGAAGTCACCGGCACTACCGTCGCGCCCAAGAGCTTCATACGATAGACATTTGGCGACTGGCGCTTAACATCTTCGGAGCCCATATAGACCACGCACTCCATGCCTAAACGCGCAGCAATGGTCGCCGTAGCAACACCATGTTGGCCTGCGCCCGTCTCAGCAATCACACGGGTTTTGCCCGAAATCTTGGCCAGCAAAGCCTGGCCAATGGTGTTGTTAATTTTGTGTGCGCCAGTGTGATTTAAATCTTCACGCTTAAGATAAATCTGTGCGCCACCGAGCTCACGACTCCAGCGCTCTGCGTGATACAGCGGCGATGGACGGCCAACGTAATGCGCTAAATCGTGATCAAACTCTGCAAGAAAATCAGGATCATTTTTTAGGCGCGCATAAAGCTGATCGAGTTCATCAAGTGCGGCCATTAGTGTTTCTGAGGCGAAACGACCACCGTGGATGCCAAAATGACCGCGAGCATCGGGAAATTTAGAAAAATCAATGGACTGCGGTGCACTCATGCTGCTTGAACTCCTGCCATAAAGGCGATTAATTTTTCGGCACTTTTAATGCCTTTAGCTGATTCAACGCCACCGCTAACATCTACGGCATAAGGCCTGACTGCGCGAATGGCATCGGCTACATTAGACGCGCTTAAGCCGCCTGCCAACACCACACGCGTAGACATCTCTTTAGGAACTTGCTGCCAGTCAAAACATAAGCCCGTGCCACCGGGCTGATTTGGGTGCCATGCATCGAGCAAAATCGCTGCCGCAGATGGATATTCACGCATACGAGCGGCAACATCATCGCCGGACTGCACACGTAACGCTTTGATATAAGGACGTTGAAATTGCTGGCAGTAGGCTTCGGTCTCATCGCCATGAAATTGCAGCAGGCTTAATGGTGCGGTCGCTAGCGTAGCGTGCACTTGCTGGGCAGGAGCATCGACAAAGAGCCCAACGGTGCTCACAAACGGCGGCAAGCTAGCAATGATGGCGGCGGCCTGAGCTGCACTCACGGCACGTGGGCTAGGCTCATAAAACACAAAGCCCAAAGCATCTGCACCAGCTGTAATAGCATGAAGTGCATCTTCCTTGCGGGTGATACCGCAGATTTTAACGCGCGTTCTTGCGTGAATAGGCAATGACACTGTGCTGACACCCTTGGCCAAATCAGCCTGCGAGTGTAGCAAAGGCCGTGCCTAGTGGCACGGCCTGAGCCGCGTAATTAGCGACGATTGCGTATTTTATCGATAAGGAAGAAAACCAGTAAAATCAGCAAAACAAAGAGGACCATGATACGGGCAAACCACTGATACGGCTTCAGTGTAGAGGTCACCGGAGCTACCAGTGTCTCATCACTGACAACTGTAGCCGCTGCTACTGCCTGAGCATTTGCTGTTTCAGCATCAACCTCATTCTCAGTAGCTGCATCACTTTCAACGATGAGCATGTCATCTGTAGAAGCTACCACTGCGCCATCTGTTGCTGCAGAGTCCACATCAGCAGTTACGTTTGCGGCAGCAGCTTCTTTAGTCGCCGCACCTTTGGCGGCAGCGCTATCGAATGCAGCAATTTGCGCTTCCAAATCGGCCACTTGCGCTTTCGCTGCCTTCAGCCCTTGCTCAAGAGTGGCACGGTCTTGCGAACTTGTCGGGGCACTTGACTGAGCTGGCTGGGCAGGCTTGGCGGCAACAACAGGAGCCGCGGCGACCTCGGCAGACTTTTTGACGACTGGTGCGGTTGGCTTAGTAGCTGGCTTCTTGCTTGGTGCCGGCGCTTCTGCAGCAGGCTTACTGGTTTCCGCTTTAGCTACTGGAGCTACAGACTCAACCGTTGGATTATAGGGCTTAGCCTGCGACTGAATAGATACCGGCTTAACTGCATTAGAGGCAGCGGGCTTTGAATCAACTACCTCAACCGGCTTCTTCTCAGGCGTAATTTTAATTACTGGACGCTCAGGTGGCGGGTTTTTCGCAGCAATGGGTTGCAGGCCTAAAGCCGAGCCCACTTGCTGTAAGCGGCCTTCGCCAGCTGTACTAATGTTCACGACAAACGACACGCGCTCATCGGGGAAGGCATCGGCAGTAGTGGCTCGTGCTACGACATGAAAATTGGGCAGCGTAATCATTTGGAAGCGAACGTTATCGCCCCAGCTTGGGCGGGTCAGGCCAAGACGAGCGTGTTCGGCCTCACTGGCAACACGTACCTGAACTTCATTGGCATTGGTAATGGCCAAATCACCCAGCTCAATATCCATGCGTAATGGCTGCTTGGCAGCCGACCACGCCGACATATTTTCAACAGTGAATGCTTGCGCAGTTGCACTCAAGCCTAAAGTAGCTATCGCCAAACATGTGGCTTGAAATAATTTCTGCACAGACGTTCTCCAATGATCATATTATTTTTATATGTTGCGCAGTAAACTCGCAAATGAGCTTGCTGCCAAGTGCTACGCCAATTTTATGACACTTTTCAAGCAGCTTAACAGCCTAAGCAATCGGCCAAGCCGACAGCCAGCTTGGGCCCAAAGTCTCACGCGGCAATGCATCAGGATAGTGCGCGTCGACAAAGTACAAGCCATCTGGTGCTGCCGTAATGCCACCAGCACTGCGATCGCCACTGGCAAGCACCTCAGCCGCCCAGACAGGCTCGGCATCCCCCTGCCCTATCGCGAGTAACACGCCCACGATATTGCGCACCATATGATGCAAAAAACCATCGGCCTGAATATCCAAACGAATCAATGGCCCGCGCCGCTCAATATTAATGAAATGAACATCGCGTACCGGCCGATTGGATTGGCAAGCGACTGCACGGTAAGCGCTGAAATCATGGACACCGACCAAGTGCTGAGCGGCCTCGTGCATGCGCCCTGCGTTGAGCGCATGGTAATGCCAAGTTGCTCGCCCAGTTAAATGGCTGGAGCGGCGCGGATGGTTATAAATAATGTAGTGATAGCGTCGCGCTGTGGCTTGAAAGCGCGCATGAAAATCATCACGAATCGGCGTTAGCCAGCGTAGAGTAATACTCTCGGGCAGGCAGGTATTGACGCCCATTAGCCAGTTACGCTCGGTACGAATCGATGGGCTATTGAAATGGGCGATCATGCCAGAAGCATGCACGCCGGCATCGGTGCGGCCGGCACCATGAACAATGACAGGATGATTGGCGACCTTGCTGAGCGCCGCCTCTAGCGTAGCTTGAACACTAGCAACGCCGACTTGCTGAGTTTGCCAGCCACGATAAAAACGGCCATCGAACTCGATGCCGATAGCATAGCGCTGAGTCATCAAATTCGCGCTTAGCCTAGCTCATCAATAAGTGCTTTAGCGCGCGCACGCTGCTCGCTAGTGCCACCTTCAACAACACGATCGAGCAATTGACGTGCAGCATCAACCTCGTTCATATCCAAATAGGCTTGAGCTAAATCGAGACGGGTTTGGAACGCTTCGGATTCACTGTCATTGAGGAAGTCGTACTCACCCTCATCTTCGGCATCATCGTCGCCAGCGGGTTCATCAGCATAGCTACCTAATGAGGATGAGCCTGCTGTCAAATTCGCGAAGGTATCGTCGAATGTGGGTTCGGTGCGATCTTCGGTAGCAGCTTCGACGGCATCCTCTTTCGAGCTTTCTGGAGCTGACTCTGCTGCGCTTGCAGCTTCTTTGTTTTGAGCACGTTGGCGCAGCAACACCACAAAAAGCAGCAGCCAAAAGATGCCAGCGGCTAGCCACCACAGCCAGTTATTGTCATGTTCCGATGATTCATCGCTGACAGCGTCGGCCGCATCATCTGCCACTGGCTCACCGCGCTCCATAGCAGCTAAACGCTCATCCAATACCTGCAAACGCTTATCAGCATCGGCATTTTCTTCATTTAAAGCAGCTAGTCGATTGCTTAATTGCAGGCGTTTGTCGAGCAGACTCGTGCGCTCAGTCTCAGCATCGGCTAAAGCGCTAGCAGCGGCGTCACTACCTGAGTTTTCGGCCGCACCACTAGCACCACCACTATCTTTTCCTGGTGATACCAGTGTCAGATTAGCATCAGCACTTGCTTCACCATTTTCAGCGCCTGCAGCAGCAACCACTGGCTTCTTCAGTGTCGGCTCAAGTAAGCCTTCGGCCTGTTTTAAAGCTTTTTGATACCAACGATTGGCAGCGCGCTCAGTTGGGATTTCGATAGTTGTAGTATCAGGCAAGCTAAGGCTAGCACCGGCACGGATAAGGTTTATATTGCCGCTGATAAAGGCCTGCGGGTTACGCTCACGAATGATTTTTTGGCGTTGATTCAGGCTTAAATCCTGATCCCATTCACTGGCAATTTGACTCAATGTATCGCCGTGGCGGACTAAAAGTTGACCACTACGAGCTTGCACTGGGCTCTCGACCACCGGCACTGCGGTGAACTTTTCGACAGCTCTAGGCCGCACAGGAATAACGACAGTAGCTTCAGTTGTCGGTAATGCCGCTGGCCCTGCCGACTCTGCAACACTGTCGTTTGCTGGCAACGCACTACCCGCAGCGGGCAAGCTAACGCTGACTTGCTGCAAGCGCACATGGCCAGGCCAACTGAGTTGCACTAAGAAGTTTTGCTCGCTATTGGGAGCCAATGCTGAAGCTTTACCACGCACCTGTAGCTGACCCTTGGCATCACGCACAGTGGTAAACACCATTTGGTCGAGCCAAATTGGGCGTTGCATGCCCAGAAGTGCGTGATCAGCGGCGGTTGCTGGCGTAACTAGAATGCTATCGTCAGCAAAACCTTCGCTATCGATGATGGCAATTTGCACTGCCAATGGTTCACCAACACGTGATTGCGGGCGTATTTCACCGACGGAGACAGCCAATGCAGGCGTCGTCAACATCAGGCCTAGGGCCACAAAGGCGGCGTATTGCAGGCCGTGGCGCATGGGGTGTCTCCTTGGCGAACGTATTCTTCTTGTCGCGATAATGCCGCTTTATCCTAAATTCATCAAGACGTTAAGCACAGGGCGTACCAGCCCAGCGCGAATTGGGTCGGCAATTATCCATAACGAACCGCGATTATCACTGACCTGCACACGGGCAATGCTAACGCCATCATGATCAGCACCATCGGACACTGGGCTTGGTAATTCGCTGGCCTGAGCCGCTGTCACTTGCGTATGCGGTAGCGTGCTCAGTAACTTATCTATATCTGCGGTAATGGCTGTTTCTGTATGCCAGCGCAGCTGCACCATAGCGCCGAAAAACAGCGGCATAACGACTTGCTCGACGCTAATCACTGGTGCGTAGGCGCTAAATGATTTTTCGATGCGGCGTTCGCGAGCAGTACGGCCTGAGCTATCGCGTTGGCCATCAGCTAAAAGTACGTTAAAGGCAATTTGCTGTGTCCAGACTGTAGGCTCAATGCCACGTCCGTTGAGTAGGTTGCCGGTTTGGGCTGCTAACTCTTTCACACCAGCTTTACCGCGCAACGACACTGATGACAGTGCTGTAATTGCCAACTCTGTGAGCGGTGCTTGCTCAGCTAATGCATCGAGCACGGGCTGACACAGCGCGACTAATGGATCATCGCAGACGATCAACAGGTCAGCACCAGTAGCTTGTGACAAGGGCACGGCGCGTGGGTGAGCACGCAAATGCCCGGTGACATCCCAAACGCGAACGCCGGCCTGCAAAAGCTGCGCGGCTAACTCGTCGGCAACATCAGCAGGCACGGCCAAAATGGCTTCGCTCAAATCATCGAAGCGGTCGGCCGCTAACTCCTCGACCACCTCGATGGCGATGGGCCGATCACGATAGACGCGGGTTTCCTCGCCGGAGGCGGCACTGGCGAACAAACGCAAACGCCCAACGAATGCGGGTTGCGCTTCGAGACCATCGAAAAATGCGCGCCCGACCTCGCCTGTCACCCCAAACAAACCCACTGACTGCGTGATAGCGGCCATCTATTTTAAGCTCCTTGACGCGCAAGTAAGATGCGCAGCATGCGACGCAATGGTTCAGCAGCGCCCCACAATAATTGGTCACCAATGACAAAGGCCGAGACATACTCAGGGCCCATATTGAGCTTGCGAACACGGCCAACACCTATTTGCAAAGTGCCGGTAATAGCCGCTGGCGTCAGTTCAGCAACAGTCTCGTCGCGGTCATTCGGCACCCATTTCACCCAGTCGTTACCGGCTCGGATGATTTGCTCGATTTCTTCCAATGGCAGATCTTTTTTCAGCTTCAGCGTGAGCGCTAAGCTATGGCAGCGCATGGCACCGATGCGCACGCAGAGGCCATCAACGGGCACTGTGGCGCTAGTACCAAGAATTTTGTTGACCTCAGCCTGGCCCTTCCACTCTTCTTTGGTTTGACCGTTGTCGAGTTGTTTATCGATCCACGGAATCAAACCACCGGCCAATGGCGCGCCGAAAAATTCGCGCGGCACATCGTTGCGAATGGTGTTGGAGACTTTGCGATCGATGGCCAAAATTGCCGACGATGGCGTGTCTAGCTCTTCGCTAACGGCATCGTGAATCACGCCCATACCGCGCAATAATTCGCGCATATGATTGGCACCACCACCCGAGGCTGCTTGGTAAGTCATCGACGTGACCCAATCAACCAAACCGGCTTTGAACAAACCGCCAACACCCATCAGCAAGATAGAGTTGGTGCAGTTGCCGCCGATAAAGTTTTTCACGCCTTTATCGAGTGCAGCGTCGATCAAGTCGTCATTGACGGGATCGAGCACGATGACGGCATCGTCTTCCATGCGTAATGTGGAGGCGGCGTCGATCCAGTAACCATCCCAGCCAGCTTCGCGCAGTTTAGGGAAAATTTCGCTGGTGTAATCACCGCCTTGGCAGCTGATGATGGTGTCCATGGCTTTGAGCGCGTCGATGCTGTGTGCGTCTTGCAATACACCGGCATCTTTATCGCCAAAATGCGGCGCGATGCTGCCTGGGCTTGATGTGGTGAAATACACGGGATCGATGTGATCGAAATCTTTTTCAGTGCTCATGCGCTGCATCAGTACTGAACCCACCATGCCACGCCAACCGACTAAACCTACTTTCATTTTCGTCTCCATCTCATCAAATTAAGTGGCACCAAACTCATCGAGAATGACGCTTAAAATGTCTGTACTGGGTCTCGAGCCTTAGCCAGCAAGCGCGGCAACAACGGCATCGCCCATGGCTTTGGTGCCAACTCGCGTAGTGCCTTCGCTGAAAATGTCGGCAGTACGCAGACCTTGATCGAGCACGCGACCAACGGCGGCTTCGATAGCTTCAGCGGCCAGCGGTGCATTCAAGCTATAACGCAGCATCATCGCCACCGACAAAATAGTCGCTAAAGGATTGGCAATGCCTTGGCCGGCAATGTCTGGAGCCGAACCGTGGCAAGGCTCATACATGCCCTTCTTCTGCTGATCTAACGAGGCCGATGGCAGCATGCCAATCGAACCGGTGAGCATGGCGGCTTGGTCAGAGAGAATATCGCCGAACAAGTTACCGGTGACGATGACATCGAACTGTTTTGGCGCGCGCACTAGCTGCATGGCGGCGTTATCGACATACATATGCGACAAGGCGACGTCAGGATACTCGGCCGAGACCTCAGTGACCACCTGCTTCCACAATTCAGTGACTTCCAAGACGTTGGCTTTGTCGACCGAGAGCACGCGTTTATTGCGCTTTTGCGCAAGCTGGAAAGCCACATGCGCAATGCGACGAATTTCTGACTCGCTATAGATGTCGGTATTGAAGCCTTGGCGCTCACCATTTTCTAGGATGCGAATGCCTCGTGGCTGGCCGAAATAAATACCGCCAGTCAACTCACGCACGATCAGCAGATCTAGACCTGAGACGATTTCTGGCTTCAGCGATGAGGCAGCAGCTAACTGCGGATACAGCAATGCTGGGCGCAAATTAGCGAACAAATTCAGCTCAGCACGAATTTTCAGCAGGCCGCGCTCAGGGCGAATGGAGCGCTCAATCGCATCCCATTTTGGGCCGCCAACGGCACCGAGCAAGATCGCATCGGCTTTACGCGCGGCATCTAAGGTGACATCGGGCAGCGGCACGCCGTGAGCATCGATGGCGGCGCCACCTAATAGCTCATGGTTCCAGCTTAGGCCTAATGAAAACTGCTCATTGACCTGTGTTAATACTTTTTCTGCTTCAGCGACGATCTCAGGGCCGATGCCATCGCCGGCGAGTAAAACAATGTGTTGGCTCATGTTTAATTTCCTAAAAATTCTCTAAAAGTTGTGCTTAATATCAGCGCGCGAGCGCGTTGAAAACCCATGGGCGTGCGGCGCGTGCTTTGACTTCGAAGGCGCTAATAGCATCGGCATCTTGCAAGGTCAGGCCAATATCATCGAGGCCGTTGATCAAGCAGTGCTTACGGAAAGCATCGACCTCAAAACTAAAGGCCGCACCGCTGGGCGTGCGTACTTCTTGGGCGGCTAAATCGATAGTCAAGGCATAGCCTTCGCTGGCTTCGCATTCTGTAAATAGCTGGTCAAGTTCGGCTTCGCTTAACACCACGGGCAATAAGCCATTTTTGAAGCAGTTATTGAAGAAGATATCGGCAAAGCTCGATGAAATTACGGTGCGAAAACCGTACTCATCTAAGGCCCAAGGCGCGTGTTCACGCGAGCTGCCGCAACCAAAGTTTTGCCGCGCCAACAGCACTTGCGCGCCTTGGTAGCGTGCCTGATTCAACACAAACTCGGTGTTTAACGGCCGTACACTATTGTCTTGACCAGGATAGCCTTCGTCTAAATAACGCCACTCATCGAATAAGTTGACACCAAAGCCGGTGCGCTTAATCGACTTCAAAAATTGCTTTGGAATAATCTGGTCGGTATCGACATTGGCACGATCTAGCGGTGCAACCAAGCCAGTCATAGTCGTAAATTTTTGCATGCTGCTAACTCCTAAACTCGTGGTCGATTAGAACGAACGGACATCGACAAAATGGCCGGCAATCGCTGCCGCTGCCGCCATCGCGGGGCTGACCAAATGCGTACGCCCGCCATTGCCTTGGCGACCTTCAAAGTTGCGGTTCGAGGTCGAAGCGCAATGCTCGCCCGAGCCGAGTTTGTCGGCATTCATCGCCAAGCACATTGAGCAGCCGGGCTCGCGCCACTCAAAACCAGCTTCAATGAAAATCGTGTGCAGACCTTCACTTTCGGCTTGCTGCTTAACCAAACCAGAACCCGGCACCACTAAGGCTTGCTTGATGCTGCTAGCGACTTTGCGGCCTTTTGCTACTACTGCGGCGGCGCGCAAATCTTCGATGCGCGAGTTAGTGCAAGAACCAATAAACACGCGATCTAAATAAATGTCGGTGATTGCCTGACCAGCCGTTAAGCCCATGTATTCATAAGCGCGTTCAAACGAGCTGCGCTGCACGGCGTCACGGGCATCGGCGGGTGTTGGCACATTGGCGGTAATCGGCACGACCATTTCAGGGCTAGTGCCCCAGCTCACTTGTGGCGCAATGGTGCTGCCATCGATGATGACTGTGGTGTCAAAAACAGCATCATTGTCGGAGTGCAAAGTCTGCCAATAAGCCACCGCACCAGCCCATTGCTCACCAGTTGGTGCATACGGGCGACCTTCAAAATAGGCAATGGTTTTATCATCGGCGGCAACCATGCCTACGCGTGCACCGGCCTCAATCGCCATATTGCACACGGTCATGCGGCCTTCCATGCTCATGTCGCGGAAGACTTGGCCGCCAAATTCGATGGCATGGCCATTGCCGCCCGCCGTGCCAATTTTCGCGATAATGGCCAACACCACATCTTTCGGTGTCACGCCAGCGCCAAGCACGCCATCGACACGTACCAACATGTTTTTACTTTTCTTCTGAATCAAGCATTGAGTCGCTAACACATGCTCAACTTCTGAGGTACCAATGCCATGCGCCAAGCAGGCAAATGCGCCGTGAGTTGCCGTATGCGAATCGCCGCAGACCACGGTCATGCCCGGCAAAGTTAAGCCCTGCTCTGGCCCCACCACGTGCACAATGCCTTGGCGAATATCATTGATGGTGAATTCGACAACGCCGAAATCATTGCAGTTGTCATTTAGCGTTTGCACTTGAATGCGCGAGGTAACATCGGCAATCGCCGCCACGCCGCCAGCACGCTCGACACTTTCAGTCGGCACATTATGGTCAGGCGTTGCCACGTTGGCATCCAAACGCCAAGGCTTGCGGCCAGCTAACTTCAAGCCCTCAAACGCTTGCGGCGAAGTAACTTCATGCAAGAGATGGCGATCGATATAAATCAAGCTCGAGCCGTCATCTCGGCGCGTCACTTCGTGGTCTTCCCACAATTTATCGTATAAAGTTTTGCCGGCCATGATTGCCTCCTTGTCTGCGCTGCATGAGCTTTTATAGCTTCGCTGGGCGCGTTTCAGTGTCTTTACTGCTTTTAGGCCTGCCAGAATAGGCTAGCGTATGTGATAAATCCAATTTATAGTTTTCATACAAGCCATTACCAAATGGAATGCGAATGGATAGCTCTTTATGGCGCGCTTTTGTCGAAGTCGCGCGCTATGCTTCATTTTCACAAGCTGCCGATGCTCTGCATATTACGCAGCCGGCAGTGAGCAAACGCATCAGCCAGCTCGAGGCGCATCTCGACGCGCCGCTATTTGATCGGGTTGGTCGGCACATCAGCCTGACCGAAACTGGCCATGCCCTGCTGCCACGAGCACGCGACTGGCTGCACGAGTTAGACGATATGCATCGGCAAGCGCGCGATGTCGCCGCCACCGCACAAGAACCCTTGAGCGGCACTTTGCTGCTGGGCACCAGTCATCATATTGGCCTCCACCGCCTGCCGCCGACCTTGCGCGCATTTAGCCGCGCGCACCCCAAAGTCCGGCTCGATATTCGCTTTATTGACTCCGAGCAGGCTTATGAAGCAGTGCGCAGCGGCGATCTTGAGTTGGGCATCGTTACTCTGCCGCCAACGCCAGATCCTCGTCTGCATAACGAAGTTATTTGGCCAGACCCTTTAAGTGTAGTCGCAGCACCGACGCATCCGCTTGCTATCAAAGCCGCTCGCAAGGGCAGCATTGCGGCAGCAGACTTGGCTTTATATGAGGCTATTTTACCCGCCAGCAACACCTTCACGCGGCAAATAACCGAAGCCATGTTGGCGCGTGAGGGGCTGCAATTGCAGGTCAGCTTAGAAACTAATTATCTTGAAACGCTAAAGATGATGACTTCAGTTGGGCTAGGCTGGAGCGTATTGCCGACTAATTTATGTGATGCCGACGTGGTGGCAATTCCTGTGAAAAAAGTCGCACTGGCTCGAGAGCTTGGCGTGGTTTATCACCCTAAACGCGCGCTCTCACGAGCGGCGCTAGCCATGCTGACACTATTACGTGAACACGCTTCTGGAGATGACTCGCAATGAAAAACACCCGCTTTATGCAACGCGGCGGCCTTTTGCTGCGCGCCGAACACTGGGGCTCACCAACAGCGCCCTTAGTTATGCTTGTGCATGGTTTCCCCGACACGCCGCACAGTTGGTATGGCGTTGCCGAGCAACTTGTTGACGCGGGATATCAGGTTCTGATGCCGTGGCTTCGTGGTTATACCGAAGACAGCGCAAAGCGCGATGCGGCCTATGACTTAATCTCTTGCGCTGAAGACTTAGCGGCATGGTGCAATGAGCTTGGCCAGCCGCAAGCGCATTTAGTTGGTCATGATTGGGGCGCAGTTTTAGCGCAAATCGCGGCACTACACGCCACACAAGCAGACCAGCCGTTATGGCAAAGCATCAGCTTGTTAGCCATTCCGGCCTTTTATCCGCTGCTTAGAAGCACTCACGCCCTACCCAGCCTGCCAAAACAGCTCAAGCTATCGTCCTATATGGCGCATCTGCAATCTGCACAATCGTGGCGATGGGTCAGTGCAGACCATGCCGCTTGGGTAGAAAAAACCTGGCAGCGTTGGTCACCAAGTTGGTTATTCACGCCAGATGACATCGCGGAAGCACGCGCGACACTGAGCCAGCCCGACATCGCCTGGGCCGCCACTCGCTATTATCGTTCGCTATTTACACCGTGGCGGGCCAGCACTCGCCAAGTCTACGCATTGATGAGTAAGCCCATCCGCCAGCCGCTGCTTTTGCTAGCCGGCCGCGATGATGGATGCATGCACAGTGGCTTTCATGAGCGGCTCACGAAAGATCTAGTTGGAAACTCACAAAGCCATTTGCTGCCTGGCGTAGGGCATTTTCTGCAAGCTGAAAACCCACGAATGGTGGCAGATTATGTGTTGAGATTTATCACTACCCAGAAGCGATGATCAAACACCATCGGTAGCCGCCAATTTCGTCTTTTACGTATTAGAGTCCAGGCAGTTTTGCCGGTGCTTTATCAGGTTTGACGCGATAATCGATGCGCACATTGAAGGGTTTGCCCGTAGCACGATCGAGAATATTAGAGATGCCCTCATAACGCAGCAAGGACTTACTCTCTAAGCCGTAAATGACATTGAGAGGATCAACCACAAAGCGCAGCAGCGAGTCGGGCTGAATGCTTATACGAATGGCCGTCTCTCCAGCAAAATTCAACTGGCCTTTGGGTACAGCCTTAAAGCGATAAAAGTCGCGACGACCAATCACTATCAAGCTTAAGTCGATGGAATTTCCCGCCTTAAAATCGTCTAGGTTATCGACGAGTAATGCATTAAAACCAGAGTCGGCTGCTAGGTTTTTTTGGCGGGCAACTCTCTTGGTTTCTATGTCTTTATCACGCTTAGTTTTCACCGTGACAGATTTGGCGCTGATCGCGGTGATGGAGTCTTGGTAGCGGCCGCCGCCAAGCGTGAATGTTACTAGTGGGATATAGGCGTCTTTGCTGAAATCTAAGGCTTTATCGCCCATGAAGCGGCCATCAGGAGCGTAGAACTTCATCGTGCCAGATAGCCAACGATCGCCATCGTATTGGTGATTATGCACCTCGGTATAAAGGTACTCGCCTGTCTTCAAATCGGTGGCATAGCCATAATAGGACTTCGTTTCTATTGCCGATGCAGGAGTGCTCAATAAGGCACTAGCAGCAATAACTAGCGTGGCCACTACGTTAATCACGCCCATCACATATCACTCCCGACGACATGCGCAGGTATCGAGGCAGGCGCCAAGTATGAGGCGAGAAAATTAGTTGCCGCAGCGCTGCTACCACCGGTGAAAAGTGCTGCAAAAAAGTGGCCATAAAACCAGCGTGTATAGAGTGTGACTGGCACATCAGCGCGCGCTAGCGCTGCCTGCATTTGTTTAGCCTGCTGATAGCTCACCATCGTATCTAGGCGGCCATGATAGAGAAAATACGGTGGAGTCTGCGCGCTCACTTGCGTCACTGGCGAAGCTAGAGCCCAGAGTTCAGGTGCCTCATCACGCGACTTGCCGAGCAAGTCTTTCACCATATTTGAGTTCGGCCATTCGCGCAGGTCGGCCGGTATGCCGCCAGCAATGACAGCTGCTATCGGCAATGCCTGTGGCTGCATAGCCAATAACGAAGCCAAGTGTGCGCCCGCCGAATATCCCCATACGGCAATACTCGACGTATCAAGACCATGCTCAGCACCCTGCGTGGCTAGCCAGCGCACCGCCTCACTCATGTCATCTAGCTGTGCAGGAAAGCGCCATTCAGGTGCTAGTCGATACGACACTGAGACAGCGGCATAGCCCGCAGCCTGTAAATGTTCGCAAATTTCTTTTACATAGCCATCGTCACGCGCACCACTACTCCAGCCACCGCCGTGAATCACCAGGACCGTTGGCGCTAACGCTAAACTATTGGGGCGATAAATATCGGCCTGCAGATTAGCTGGCCATTGCGGCGAGCTATAACGCACAGTTTCTGGCGATGGTAACTCCTCGGCATGAAGCAATGGTGAGAGACCGCAAAGCAGCAGCGCGTGGAGCAGTACAGATCGAATCAGACACGGTAATCGCATAGTCATTACACTCATTAAATGGCCCATCTACACCCTTAGACTCCGCAAGTTGGCAAGCGTTACACAACAAGAACGACCAATGCGCTAGCGCCATCATAAAAATCGCCGTAGTCTGCGAGCGCTAAGCACGAGTGCGAGAGCCGCCTAGCGTGACTTTTAATTGGAGTGGTCATGGCCAAAAATAGCCAAGAAAAAAATAACAATAACATCAGCCCCACCGCGCATTACACCGGCTATGTCTGGGTTGCCAACGGCCTATCCCACCCCTCTTTTGCCACACTTAAAGGCCAAGCCTTATACGCCGCATTACGCGGGCCACAATGGCTTTCGCAACGCCTAAGCGGCCCCAGCATGGATAATATTTTACTGGCGCGACACACACTCATCGACCTCCAGCTAGAGCGTGCCATTAGTAGCGGCGCAATCACTCAAGTGATCGAAATTGCTAGTGGCTTATCACCTCGCGGTTGGCGCTTTGCGGAGCGTCATGGTGATGCGATTGAGTATATCGAGGCGGACTTGCCGGCCATGGCTCAGCGCAAACGCGAGCTACTAAAAAACGCTGGCCTCGAAAGCAGCAATCATCGTGTCGTTGATATAGATGCTTTTAGCGATGATTGCCCGCTAAGCTTGAACGCACTGATCAGCACCTTAGACCGCCGCAAAGGCACAGCCATCATCACCGAGGGTTTGATCAATTACTTCGATACCAACAGCGTGATTGGCCTTTGGAGCCGTATAGCCGATGCACTAGGCCATATGCAACGTGGTATTTATCTATCCGACATTCATCTAAGTAACCTCAGTAACGATCTAGCAAGCAAAGCCTTTGTGAAAATGCTGTCACGCTTTGTTCGCAGCCAGGTGCATCTGCATTTTGATGGTGAAGCGAGTGCTGAACAGGCCTTATTACTCTCTGGCTTTGGCAGCGCACATTTGCTACGCCCACGCGATTTTGCTGAGCGACTGCCTTATTGCCGCGCAAAAGGTGCTAATCAAGTACGAGTGATTGCGGCTCGAACTGGCAACTGGGGTTAGGCACTGATTGTTGGCAGTGAACGCCGTGCGCCATAGTGCAGTGCTATAAATGCCAGCACGCACAGGCCAGCAGCAACTGTAAATATCCATGGTCCGGTATCTGGCGCCCACAACATGCCGACCCACCATGAACCCAACGCCACACCTGTGCCCCACAGCATGCTGTACACCGCCTGACCTTGGCCTTGGTTGCCATCGCCAAAGTAGCGATAAATTCGCGTCATAGCAGCGGCATGGAAGGTGGCAAAACTCGCGGCGTGCAGCAGCTGCGCCAACCAAATAACCTCTACAGTATCAACAAACTGCCCTATCAATACCCAGCGCAGAGCCGCCAGCAGTAAGCTAATCAGCATCAGCCGTTGCTCGCCAACCCACGGCAAAAACTTATGCATGACGATAAAAATTGCGACTTCGGCAAACACGCCAACACCCCATAACCAACCTATGTGCGTGCGCGAGTAGCCATGCTCTTCGAGAAAAATACTGTAGAAGGTGTAATACGGCGCATGCGAAAGCTGCAGCAAGAAATGCGCAAGAAAAAAGCTCCAGACCGGCGTCTGCTTTAGTAGCTGCCAAACATTTGAATCGGCTTCGTGCCGTGTGGGTGTGGCGATGTCTGGCACAAATAAACTCGCCAACCATGTGGCTACAGCACAGGCGAGCAATGCCAGTGGCAACATTGCAACGTCATAATGATCAAACGCCAACCCTAGCCCCGTGCCGGTGACAATAAAGCCCAGCGAGCCCCAGACGCGGACTTGACTATAGCGTTCACGCTGGCGGCCCAAGTGCGCCATAGTCACTGCTTCAAACTGCGCCAAAATGGCATTTTGAAAGAAGCCATAGGCCAGTAATACCGCGGCTAATGGCCAAAACTCGCGAGCAACAAAGACGCCCAACCAGCCGATGCAAATCATGAAGGCGCCGATACGCACCAAGCGCAAACGCTGACCGGTGCTGTCGGCGATATAGCCCCAGAAATTCGGCGCAATGATGCGCGTGGCCATGACCACGGCCATTAGCTGGCCGATAGCCTCGGCGTTGAAGCCAAGGCTTTGCAGATACAAGCCCCAGTAGGGCATGAAGCCGCCGATGACGGCGAAGTAGAAGAAGTAAAACGCGCCCAGCCGAATAAACGGCGGGCGGGGACTCGAACTCACGAAGTCGTTGAGCCCAAGACTCGGCCTGGCACGACTGGCGTAGTGCATTGCACCAAAGCATTTTGCGCACGATGACGCAGCGCATGATCGAGTAAAACGATGGCCATCATGGCTTCGGCTATCGGTGTTGCACGCACACCGACACAGGGGTCGTGACGACCTTTAGTGACCACATCTATCGCCTCACCGGCCAAATTAATGCTGCGGCCTGGCGTGGTAATGCTCGAAGTAGGTTTCAAAGCAATACGCACCACCAGCTCTTGCCCAGTGGAAATACCACCCAACACACCACCGGCGTGATTACTCAAAAAGCCTTCTGGTGTGATCTCATCGCGATGCTGCTCGCCACGCTGATTGACCACAGCAAAACCATCACCGACTTCCACGCCTTTCACCGCGTTAATACTCATCATCGCGTGTGCCAAATCGGCATCGAGACGATCAAATACCGGCTCGCCCCAACCCACGGGCAGGCCTTCGGCAAACACCTCAATGGCCGCGCCAATGCTCGAACCTTCGGTGCGCATGCTCAGCACCAAGGCCTCCATCTGTGTCACGGCGTCGCGATCACCGCAGAAAAATGGATTTTCACGGACATAATTCCAGTCGCAGACCTGCGCTTTAATGTCGCCAATTTGCGAGACACGACCGCGAATACTGACGCCAAACTGCTCGCTTAAAACCTTGCGAGCAATGGCACCGGCAGCCACACGCATTGCGGTTTCACGCGCACTGGAGCGACCACCGCCACGGTAATCACGAAAACCATATTTATGCGTGTAAGTGTAGTCGGCGTGTGCGGGGCGAAAGGTGTCGGCAATATTGCCGTAGTCTTTCGAGCGCTGATCGGTGTTTTCAATCACCAGCGCAATCGGCGTGCCGGTGGTTTTCCCCTCAAATACGCCGGATAAAATACGCACCACATCGTCTTCGCGGCGCTGCGTAGAAAACGAAGATGTGCCAGGTTTACGGCGATCTAAATCGCCCTGCAAATCTGCTTCAGACAGCGTAATGCCCGGGGGCACGCCATCGACAATCGCTGTTAGTGCCGGCCCATGCGACTCACCTGCGGTCATCACGCGAAACACTTGCCCAATGCTATTGCCGGCCATTAGATGCTGCTCTCAAAAGTGGCTTGATGCTCACGGCAATCGGCCGCGGTCAAGACAAACACGCCATGCCCGCCACGGACAAAGTCGACCCAAACAAAGGGCACGTCAGGGAAGGTTTGCTGCAAGGCCCATTGCGAATTGCCCACCTCCACCACCAATACGCCGTCCTCGCTGAGGTAATCAGCCGCTTCGGCCAAAATGCGCTTGGTAATGTCTAAGCCATCAATGCCCGAGGCCAAGCCCAACTCCGGCTCGCGAGTAAACTCTAGCGGCAAATCAGCCATGTCTTCGGCATCAACATAAGGCGGGTTGCTGATAATCAGATCGTAGCGTTGGCCAGGCAATTTGTTAAACACATCAGACTCGAGTAAGCCAACGCGCTCTTGTAAGTCGTGATGCTCAACGTTGAGCGCAGCCACACTCAAGGCATCGATGGAAATATCCGTGCCATCGACCAAGGCATCAGGGAACTCCACAGCGCAAGCAATCGCGATGCAGCCAGAACCAGTGCAAAGATCTAAAATGCGCTGTGGCTCATGATCTAGCCAAGGCAAAAAGCGGCTTTCAATCAGCTCAGCAATGGGCGAGCGCGGTACGAGCACGCGCTCATCGACATAAAATGGCAGATTGGCGAAGTAAGACAGATTCAGTAAATAGGCCAAAGGCGTGCGGTCATTGACGCGGCGCTTGAGAATATCGGCAATCGCCGCTGCCTCGCTGGGCAGTACGCGTGCATCGATGATTTCGCCATCGGCGGACCACGACAAGTTCAGCGTTTGCATGACCAATGCTGTCGCCTCAGCAAAGGGATCGTCGCTGCCATGACCTAAATGCACATCGCAGCCACGAAAGCAGCTAACGCAAAAACGAATCCAGTCACGAATATTGACTAAATGTTGCTGGGCTTCAGCCAAAACCTCATCGGATAAGGTTAGTTCAGCGCTCGATTCGCTCACATGCACTCCCAGGCCATCACGTAGATAGCAGAAAAAACGGCAACCTCGTGTAGGCTGCAAAGACTTTGGATTTTATACTAGCTAGCGCCCTTAAGGGGAGACTGTCGCCGACAGACGAGGAATTAGCGTCATGAAAGACCCGTTGTTGACCACATTGAAGCGTCAACTTAAAGCCGAAACGCCAGTGCCGAAGCTGGCCAAGCCTATTGTGGCCGCCCCGCCACCTGAGTTGAGCGAAGAAGAACTGTTCACTCGAGCCATGCAGGGTGCCACGCGCATGGAAGCTCCACCGCCACCGCCTCGACCCAAGCGCCGCCCCACACCTAGCGCACAAGCCTTAATGCGGCGCGCCCAAGCCGAAGGCGAGCTTGAACGTGCCAACCAACCATTATCAGACACTGTCGCCCTACTCGCTGGTGTCGCACCCGAAGCCATCTTAGAGTTTCGGCAAAATGGCGTGCAGCCTCGCCAATTCGAGCAACTCAAGCTCGGCAAACTACCATGGCAGGCAGCGGTTGATTTACACGGCTGCACACTAGATCAAGCTCGTGAGGCAGTACTTAGCCTGCTCGATAACTGCCAAAAAGAGCAGCTGCATGTCGCCAAAATCGTTCACGGCAAAGGCCTGATTAACGGCCAAGCCGTGCTAAAAAGCGCTGTTAATGGCTGGCTCAAACAGCTGCCGCAAATACTGGCTTTTAGCTCAGCACCAGCACGCGAAGGCGGCACTGGCGCGGTGCTATTGCTGCTAAAACGCGACCGGCAAGCGCGAATTGATCCAAGACTAGACAAGCCCGAAGTGCTGTAGGCTTTACTCCCTGAGCGTTAGTCGCTAGCGTGCAGGCCTTATCAATCAAGACACGAGAATAATCATGGAAAACGCCTACGCAGATATTATCCGCGCAGTGGGTGAAGACCTGGGCCGTCCTGGCCTGCTCGACACACCAAAACGCGCCGCCAAAGCCTTTAAGTATCTGTGCAAAGGCTATAACGAAGACCTAGACACCTTGGTCAATGGTGCAGTCTTTCCGTCGGACAATGACCAAATGGTGTTGGTTAAGGACATCGAGCTGTATTCGCTCTGTGAGCACCATTTACTGCCCTTCATTGGCAAGGTTCATGTTGCCTATATTCCATCAGGCCAAGTTTTGGGGCTTTCGAAAGTAGCTCGCATCGCCGATATGTATTCGCGCCGCCTGCAAATTCAAGAAAACCTCACCAAGCAAATTGCCGACGCAATTCAGCAGGTTACTAATGCTCATGGCGTGGCAGTAACGATTGAGGCCAAGCATATGTGCATGATGATGCGTGGAGTCGAAAAGCAAAATTCAGTGATGAAAACATCCATCATGCTAGGTATGTTCCGCGATAACCCACAAACACGTAATGAGTATTTGTCACTCATTACAGGATAAAAATCGCCACCAACCATGACAGTCGTCGCTGAAAGCCTGCGAAAGGTTTACAGCGGCGGCTATCTCCCCTAGGGTAAAAAGGCAGCACCTTATTGAAATCAATAAGATAGCTACTTCCCTTGGTTTGGAGAATTTCCCGTGGAACATTTTTCATTAGCCGAGCGCCTACAAGACACCCTCAGCGGTCAAGTGCCTGCCATTATTGGCGCGCTCTTGCTTCTGCTCGTTGGCTGGATTGTCGCGCTCATGGCTGCGGCCCTATCGCGTAAAGTCTTAAGCAGTGTTGGCCTCAATACTCGCGTGCAAAGCAGCACCGGCATCGAAGCTAACTTAGAAGCCATTGTGTCTCGCATTGCGTTCTGGTTCATCTTCCTAATCGCGCTAATTGCTAGCTTCAATATACTCAGTCTGTTCAATGTCTCAGCGCCCCTGTCGAATATGCTCGGCGAGGTCATGACGTATTTGCCGCGCTTAGTGTCTGGCCTTGTGCTTTTAGTCGTGGGTTGGGTATTGGCATCGCTAGTACGCACCGGCATTACCAAGCTTCTAGACTCCACCTCTGTCGATGAGCGCTTGAGTGCTGAAGCAGGCATGCGTCCGATCAGCGAAAACATGGGCCAAGTGGCTTACTGGCTGATTTTATTGCTTTTTGTGCCACTGATCTTAGGTACATTAAACCTCGATGGTTTGATGCAGCCGGTGCAAAACCTTATCGATAGCTTGATGGCTTATCTGCCCAATATCATCGCCGCTGTTGTCATAAGCGTCGTTGGTTATGGCGTTGCCAAGATCGTTAGCGGTGTCGTCAGCAATCTATTAGGTGCCACACGCTTATCTTCTGCGGCCTCGCAAATGGGCTTAAGTGACAGCATTGACCTAGCAAAAGGCATTGGCAGCATCGTGTTTCTGGTGATCTTCGTGCCAGCATTGATCTCTGCTCTCGACGCACTCGCCATTGAAGCGATTGCAGGGCCTGCGAAAAACTTGCTAGACCAGTTGGTTTCAGCCGTACCAGGCATCATCGCAGCCGCGTTGATCATTGTGCTGACCTACTATGTCGCGCGCTTCGCCTCGGCCTTTGTTACTCGCCTAATGGCCAGTGCCGGCTTCGACACCTTGCCAGAAAAAATTGGCATGGCTAAAGCCCTAGGCTCACGTCCACTGTCAGCTGTGATCGGTCAGTTGGTGATGTTCTTCGCTATGCTCTTCGCCACCATCGAAGCCGCTAATCAGCTTGGCTTTAGCGCCGTCAGCCACTTAGTCAGCGCGTTTATCCTGTTCGGCGGCGACATTCTGCTGGGTGCGGTGATCTTGCTGGTGGGCTTCTGGCTAGCGAATGTATTGGCGCAGGTCGTTGCACAAAACAATCGCAGCGAAAGCACCTGGCTCTCCGGTCTCGTTCGCACCTTGGTTATGGGCTTAGTCATTGCCATGGGCCTACGCGCCATGGGCATTGCCGACTCCATCGTCAATCTCGCCTTTGGCCTAACGCTAGGCGCTGTGGCCGTGGCATTCGCCCTCGCCTTTGGCTTGGGTGGCCGTGAAGCCGCCGCTAAATTGCTTGATCGTTGGGTATCACGCAAGGAAGACTAAAGCCTTGCACATGGCGGCGCTGCTTGCAGTGACGCCATGAAGATGTTGTCAGTTGGCCCTGCCGTGGATATGCACTAAGGGCTAACTGGCAATATCACTCTTGCCCTAGCTAGCGCGCCAACTAGTGCACCTAAAAAGATAAGCATGAGACCGATAGCAGACGCCGGTGTTAACACCTCACCCAGTATGGCAATCGCCAATAACGTACCAGCTACTGGCACCGCAGACATCATCACCGCCACACGCACAGCACCGAGCAATTCGGTGGCCTTAGCAAAGGTCCACATCGCGCAACAGACAACAATTCCACCCTGATAAAAGCCCTGCAGCGCAATATCGCCCCAGCTTGCCTGTGATAGAGCTTTTGGCAGAAACACGGCATAAATCGGGATATACACCAGCAGCGAAAACGCCACCACGCCCAAGGTCACATCGAAGGCGCGGGTTTGCCAGTGCCGCAGCAACACCGCAAATAACGACCAACAAATGCTCGCGCCAAGAAACATCAGATCGCCAGGCAAGCTCTCCCAGCTGACGCCGCGCATCATGGCGACAAATAGCGTGGTTACACCGGAGATGATTAATGCCAAGCCCAACATGCGCTGAAAGCTTGGCTTTTCGCGCACCAGCGCCAAGGCAAATAAGGTAGTAAAAAATGGCAATGTGCCAGCGATTAGCACCGCGCCGTGATTAGCCGGTGCGTATTGGAAGCCGCCATAGGCAAACAAGGGATAGCTCACGCCTGCCAATAAGGCAAAGGTAAGTGATTGATACCACGGCAATTTGCGCTTAGAAGAGTTCAGTACGCGAGGCAACCACCACGGCATCAGGATGGCAGCGGCAAACACCGTGCGCAGTGCGGCAACATCGAATGGTGTTAGCGGACTTTGCCCGCCAACACGCGATATGACGATGAAGCCTGACCAAATGCAGATAGTTAACAGCGCGAAAATATAGCCTTTTTCAACAGGTTGCAGCGCACGCATGGACAGACCTCAAGGGGGATGAGCTTACTTAGTGCGCAATGGAACGCCCCATTCCTCCAGAACGAACAATGGCCCGATCAACAAAAACACTAAATCATCAAGAAAGCTAGGTTTGGCACCTTCAATATTGTGGCCAATAAGCTGGACAAGCCACGCCGCTATCCAAGCGATAACTGCCGTCCAAATCAGCGGCAAGGGACTGCTTTCGACCGCCATAATAACCGCGATGGAGACGCCTAAGAATACGACCATGGCCGCAACGGCACGCCATCCTAAGCGCGAATAAAACGCCGCCAACATCAATATCGAAGCCACTGTCGCGACATTGACATAAGGCGCCCAAGCAGCCTCACTGCCTAGCATCGCCATGCTTAATGGCCAACCAAAGGCCAATGAGCTGATTAAAATAACCGGCACGCAAACAAAATGAATGAGCTGATTGCGTGGATTGCGATGGGTTTTGCCATATTCGTTTAAAAATTCGTCAATACTGCGCATAAAACTCTCCCTGATTAATCCGCTTAGTTATAGGTGTGAAACTACGCTAGAAACGCATTAATAGCATCTGCAACTTGCTCAGGGCAATCATCTAAATGTAAATGATGGCCTCCGGCCAAATTCACCTGCTCAAGCTGATTAAAGTGGGAAAGTCTTGCGGCGTAACGTGGTTTATTTTTGCCCAACTGCTTAGGCAGGCCAGCATCGCCGGTGACTAATAAGCACGGCGCAGTGATGGCGTTAATACAGGCCAATACCTGCTCTTCGCTGAAGCGCATCAGCGAGTTTAAGCGTAAGCGTTTATCCGTGCGCCAACGCAATTCGCCAGACTCAAACTCGATCAAGGCGCGTTCGCATAAATCTCGTGAGGCAGATTCGCTAAGCATGCCGGTGATACCTTGGCGGCGTGCGGTCACGGCCTGCTCTACCGTGGCGATAGGCCTTCGGCTTGGGCTATAACTCATTAAGCCTTCCAATGCCGCGCGAGTATCGGTTGCGTAGTTGCTAGGGTCGGCACTGATTGGGCCGAGACCATCGATCATGATCAAGGCTTGGATGCGCTCAGGGAAAATGCCGGCCAAGAGCATGAGTAAGCCGGCACCAAGCGAATGCCCGAGTAGTATCAGCGGGCCATCATTTGGCGCGATATGCTGCATGGCGGCGTAAATGTCGTCGAGAAAATCGGCGTTGTGATAGCGCATGCCATCGGGGCGCGGATCGCTAAGGCCGTGGCCAGCAAGGTCTAGGGCATGAATGCGATGGCCTTTGAGCATAGGCGCGAGTCGATTAAATGTGCCGGCGTTGTCCATCCAGCCGTGTACTGCGAGGATGGGCACGGCTTGAATCGATGCGTCGTGCCATGTTTTCACCGCCAAGTCGCCACGGTCTAACGGTAGCGCGATGCGATAGTCGCTCATTTTGCTTGCGAGCCAGTGTTGATCGAGCGTGGCATGCTGGCATGCGTACCAGCGTGCATCGCCAAAATATGCTCACGTACACGCGCAGCCGTATGCTCAGGCTGCTCTAGCGGGAACATATGATTACCAGCGGTTATCTCTAATGGTACGCGCTGGGCTTTCGCCAACTTCGTCATTTCGCCGCTGCTTAAAAACTCACTTTCAGCGCCGGTCATCACTACGCGCGGCATATTCAGTGGCCGCCAATAACGCCAGCTATCGCTCGGTGTATTGCGGAACATTTCCACTTCACGCTTGGGATCAAATGCCAAACGCACGCCATCGCCGTCGGCGACTAGACCATGCTCCACATAGAGCTTAAAGCTTTCATCGCTAAAGGCTTTAAACAGGCCTTTAGTGCGCAATGAGTCGTGCATAGCTTGCGCGTTGGGCCACTGCGCTCGACGATTTTTGCTGCGACCAGCGGGCGTGATGCGATCGACTTGCCTAATCGCCTTCATAAACGCAACAAATACCCCGGCCAGAGGGCTAACACAGGCTGGGTCCATCAGGATCATGCCTTGAAATAACGTGGGGTCGCGATGTGCAGCAATTAATGAGCACATGCCGCCCAAGGAATGACCTACAGCAATAACCGGGCGGCCATTGGCTTGCGCGCGCACAGAGTCGGCAAGCTCATCGCCTAAACCATGCCAATTTGGCGCAATGGCATAGCGCGGATTGTGGCCAAGCTTAGGTATAGAAATAACGTCGATGTCATCGCCTAGCGCTTTAAAAAAAGCGCCGTAGCTGCCACTAGGAAAGCCATTAGCATGGCCAAAATGCACCAGCGGTCGTGTTGTGTTGCTCATGCTTGCGCTCCTGCGCGCTGCCCTGCCGCTGCTTTGAGCGACATGGGCATAATCAAAGTTAGAGTTTTTGTACGCTCAAGCCCAGCGCGGCAACCTGTTCAGCAGCAGCAACCGGCGCAATAACCGCTGTTTGTGCCAGCTCAGGCCGCAAATAGTCGCTGGCCACGCGCACAATGTCATCGCTAGTTAGTGCCAACAGTTTCTCGCGCAGCGATTGGCGATCGGCTAGCGTGCGGCCATAAAGTTGCTGATGGAAATCTTGACGCGCCTCGCCAGCAGGCGACATCGGCTTATCGAGATCAGCAAACACGCCAAGCAAGACTTCTTCCAAGGCCGATGCCGGCAGTGGCTGGCTATGCAGCCAATCTAAGCTGGCGTCGAAGTCGGCCAAGGTTTCGGTTAAGCGTGGGTCGCGATAGGAGAAGAAGCGGAAGGCACAGCTATTGCCATCGAAGCTCGCACCACCACCATAAGCACCGCCCTGCTCACGGATGGCGCGATGCAAAAAGCCATTTCGCAGAATGCCGCCCAATGCCATCAGGGCCGGAGCATCGGCGTGACCAGTCGGCACTGCCGGATAAGCCCTGGCGCAGAAATGCACCTGAGTCTGCGTGAGCCACGCCTCATTGACGCGCTCCGTTGGCACTACCCACGGCATGGTCTCGCCACCGGCAGCTGTGCGGCTTGTCCAGATGCTTTGCGCCTGCGCACTGGCCTGAGCCAGCGTTTCAGGCTCGGCAATCATCAAGAGTTGGCGCGGCATCGCCAGCACCAAGCTGTGCATGGCTGAGAGCTCAGCAGCCAGCGCCGTTAAATCATTTGCGCTATGTAATTCGCGCAAGAAACGAATGCCAAACAGGCCGCTATGGCTTTGCTGAAACGCCGCCAAAGCGCTCATGCCACGAGATGCCGCGCCCATTGCCAAAGCGTGGCCTTGACCAGTAACGCTACCTTCCCAGCGACCTTTGAGTTGAGCCAAGAGCTCGCCAATACGCGCGATTTCATCGAAGCGTTGGTTAAATAAAGTCTCGTCTAGCAACTGCTGAAATGCGCCTTGGTTATAGCTCAGAGCCTTACCGCTAACGATCAAATGCGCCTGCGCCACATTGGCCTGAGTGCGCGTGGTGCGCGCCGACAAGCTCATGCGCAAGCCGCCAGTCACGGCACTTTGGCGTTGCTGCAGCTGCTTATAGTCCTGCGTGCCAGCACCGAGCTCGGCAAATACCGAGGTATAAAGCGGCAATAATTGCGTTTGGCGCGCGCTGAAATGCGGCAGCTCGATGATCACTTGCTCGTAAAACAGACCATTAGTGCCCTGAGCGTAAGTCGTTAATGGCAGCTCGGCGTGCTTAACCGGCACTCGCTCGCCAGTCAGCGCTTTCGCCTTCGCCGGCACATCGGCCAGTGTGACTTTCGGCAAGATGTCGGTATTTGGCGTTTCTTCTTGGCGCTGCTTCAAGGCCTCGGTTTGAGTACGAATATCGGCACAATCGGCCTCACTCAAGCGGGCGCACTCAGCGGCTAATTGGCTAGCTTCAAGCGCATCGCGGCGAGTTGACAGCTCGGCATCGGGGCGCAAGGTGAGGCGCACGCGATGCGGGTTATCAAGCAATACGCGCTGCACCAGATCAGGCACAAAACGTGGGTCTTTAATGGCCTCACGCAAGCGCGCCAAGGCTGGCTCAACATCCCAGACAGCGATCGGGTCGGCATCTTGCAGCGCCGGACTTAGGCCATTGAGCAATAGTTGCAGGCCGTAGGGATAGCTATCGCCACCAATTTCGCGCTGACTGAGCTCGAACTGATGCAGCACAGCCTCAACATCGGCCAGCGGGATGCCATCGCGCGCAACCTGCTCAAGCGTTGAAAGAATCAAAGCCTCAACTGCGCCAGCGCGCTCTGGCTCGGAGCCCTCCATCCCGCACAAAAACGTCATCTCACGGCTATTGTCATCAACGCCACATAGGCCTGATGGCGCTTCGCCTAACTCGCTAGTTTCTAATGCCGCGCGCAATGGCGAGGCCGAGTTTTCCAACAACACGCCGCTTAATAAATGTGCCTCAAAGCGCGCATTGGTATCACTCGCCGAACCCAGCAACCAACCCATGACATGATGCGTTTGCGGGCCTTCATCGCTCTCAGGTGCATACGCAGCTTCAACGCTTAATGGCGCGACATAGCGCTTCTCATCGCGGCCCAAAACTGGCGTGGCAACATCATTAAAGCGCGCCAATGCTTGGTCCTGAAAGCGCGTTTGCAGGCTCAGCACCGACTCATCGCCAAAGGTCATGAACACGGCATTGGAGGGATGGTAATGGCGGCGGTGAAACGCCAGCAGATCATCGTGAGTTAAATCAGGAATATGCGCTGGGTCGCCACCGGAATTATTGTGATAAGTCGTGTTGGGGAATAGATAATGATTGAGCGTTTCGTAGAGCACGCTATGCGCCGAGCTCATTGCGCCTTTCATTTCGTTAAACACCACACCTTTATAGACCAGTGGCGCATCAGCGGCGTCGCTAGCAAATTCGCGGCGTATACCCTCTTGAGCGAAATCTAATTCGTGCAAGTGCGGGAAAAACGCTGCGTCTAAATACACGCTGAGCAAGTTATCGAAATCTTGAGTATTGGTGCTGGCGAATGGATACGCTGTCCAATCACTGGCGGTGAAGGCATTCATAAAAGTGTTGAGTGAGCGCCGAATCATCAAAAAGAATGGGTCGCGCACGGGGTATTTTTCCGAGCCGCACAAGGCCGTGTGCTCAAGAATATGCGCCACGCCGCGCGAATCTTCGGGCATGGTTTTAAACGCCACCAAAAATACGTTCTCGGGATTATCTGCGGCTAAATGCAAATGGCGCGCGCCGGTAACGCGATGGCGGTACTCCGCAAACGTGGCCTGTAAATGCGGCAACTCCACCACGCGCAAGCACTCAAAAGCAGAATGGTTGACTAACTCAGGGGATAAAGAAGAATTCAACATAGCCTCCAAAGAAACACACTACAAAGTCGTAATAAATAACTAGACAAAAAACATACAGTGACACGCCGCTTTCCATACTCTAAACGGATGAACGAGGCCTGACCGCATGGTAGCATCGACGTTTTACAATTGTCGGTACTGTACTCGATTATGGCCATCAATCCGAAAATCGGTCGCTTAAAAGCTGCCCGCGAACAAGCTAGTAGCTACGGCGAATGGCGCAAAATCTCACTCGAACTAGATGCACTAACTGGCCTAGATTTATGGAAAATTGAGACTGCATCGAGTCAGTACCACCACGAACTATTGCGCGAGCGCATGCTCACTCTGCGCCAATGCCAAGCGACGCATAATCACAAGCTGCTGATTCGTGCCTTACGCGAAGGTCTGCACCACGACCTCGGCAATATGAGTAACCCTCTCTTGTTTACGCGCACGCATGTCGGCACCAAACGCCTGATTGAAGATTTCGTCACTCAAGTTTGCGCCAGCATGGAGTATCTCTGCGACTCCGAGATCGAGCACCTCAGCAATGACGAGAAGCTCACACTGTTTGAAGACATCTTAAGCAGCTTCGGCCGCCCTGCCCTACAACTCTCTGGTGGCGCCACACTCGGCATGTTCCATATTGGTGTTTGCAAAGCGCTCGATGAACAAGGCCTATTGCCCAATGTCATCTCCGGCTCTAGTGCCGGCTCACTCGTCGCCTCCATGATCGGCACCCATACCCGCGAAGAAATGGAATCCTATTACGATGGCGATGCGCTTTATAAGCACGCCTGGAGCTGGAACAAAATTAGCGATGGCCTGCGCGGCAAAGGTTTTGCCAATCAGAAACAGCTAGAGACCTTTATTCGCCAAAATGTCGGCGAGCTGAGCTTCCAAGAAGCCTTCGAGAAAACTGGCCGTCACATCAACGTCAGCATCTCGCCAGTGGGTAGCAACCAAAAGTCACGCCTGATGAACGAGCTAACCTCGCCATACTTATTGGTTTGGAGCGCCGTGCTCGCATCCTGCGCCGTGCCAATTATGTTCCCGCCAGTGACACTGACTACGAAAACCGCTGAAGGCACACACTCGCCTTATATGCCGCTAGAACGTTGGGTCGATGGCTCAATGCGCAGTGATATGCCGCGCCGCCGCCTGATGCGCCTTTATAACGTCAACTATTTCATCGCCAGCCAAGTTAACCCGCACATCGTGCCGTTACTGGCTTCCGAGCAGCGCCACTCAGGTAAGGCGAAAATTCGCTCACTGCCACGCCGTATTTTAAAAACCCAAGCGCGCATGCTCGGTATGGGCACTTTGCAGACCATCCACGATAACTCGCGCAATGAAGCTCTACGGCAAATGCTCAGCCACGCCTACACCATGATCTCGCAGAGCTACCACGGCGACGCCACCATCGCGCCAAATGGCTACACGCGCCAGCACTACAAGCACATGCTGCAAAATCCCACAAAAGAATCCGTGGTTTGGTTCCGCCAGCAAGGCGAGCGCGCGACTTGGCCGAAGATCGATCAGATCCGCACACAGTCCGATATCAGCATCACACTCGAGCGCTGTATTGCTCATTTACGCAAACGAAAAGCCCATAATTGGCACGATGCAGAGGTTCGCGCCATCATTAGCCAAGAAAAATCACATAAATTGGTAAAATCTTGATCAGTTGAACCTAAACGGTATTGCCCTACTGACAGTGTGCCCCTAAACTACGCCCCGCTAGCACAGGCCAAGCCTTGCAAGCATGTGGGCCGTTAGCTCAGTTGGTAGAGCAGTTGGCTTTTAACCAATTGGTCCCGCGTTCGAGTCGCGGACGGCCCACCACTACACTGTTGATTTATCAACGAAAAAAAGACGCTCTGATGAGCGTCTTTTTTTGCCTGCGATTTGTGCCCTTTTTGTGCCTCTTTTTTGCCCAATCTTGTTAGCACACTAAAAATAAGCCTTTAGTAGGTGCTGGCAAGTTAACTTCTTAGCTCAGCAATAGTTGACCTTTGCGCCTTTAAGCAACCACTGCTCTCCACACTGTGAACGCAGCTGTCCGACTGCGTCGATAATGACTTGCTGTGGTTAGGTGTCTTCCAAGATTGAATAAATTAGATATTGCTGCATGGTTCGTTAGAAATAGTTGCGCCTGGTTCAGAGATTTGAACCGTCGCATTCCCCGCTCCCTGAACCGCGATGTCTTTGCTTAAGCTTACGAGCATAGCTAGGTCCGAATTTGATACACCACAATCGGATCGCCTCATAACTGACAAAGATGCCCTTCTCTGCCAGCAAGTCTTCGATATCACGGAAGCTCATGTTTAATCGATAGTAGATCCAGGCTGCATAGCTAATGATGCTGGGATGAAAACGGTGTCGTTTGTAGGTACTCATGACCAAACTATCTCAACCCACGAGTTAACTTGTCAGTACCCTTGCGCCAACCGGAAAACTATCTGACGCGCGCTCGGAATCGCAATTCGAAGAAAGGACTCAAGCCGCCGCTGGCTCCGGCCATGGTGCCCTTGGGGTTCAGGCGAATCCGATTGACCGTCGGGTCAAAGGGCGGCGTCGGCACATACGTCCAAGTGGCGCCGCCGTCGTTGGAAAACTCGACATCATCGGTGCTGCTGGCGAGCGAGGTGAAAGTGTAGGTGAGATTGCTGGTGGGGCTGCCTTGCACAAATACGATCGGTCCCGAACCCACCACCCCCAAATCACCGACGAACAGGTCGGTGTTGGCCGGTATCGGGTCGGTGATAAAGATGGTGGTGTTGTCTACCGAGCCCGCGCCGGTGTTGGTGACGCGCAGGTTGTACAGCACTTCGGCGCCTGGAATGTTTTTCGGGTTGGTCGTGCCGTTCACCGGGTCGCTGGTGACAGAGACGGTTTTCATGAAGACCAGGCTGGGCGGGTCCGTCGGTACTGCACATTGACTTCCGGTAGACTCACTTGGAACGACGCATACTAACGGGCCGGGCGTTATGCCCGAGCCATCACTCACGCAACTTGCGTCGCTGCCATTACAGCATACGGCATAAACTTTGCTCCCCGCACCAATACTAATGTAGCTCGGGGTGGGATCGTTCATGGAGATCTGCCCACCGACCGTGCTAGTAGCACCGACGGTAATGTAACCAATCTTGGTGCTGAGATTGCCACTCACCTGGGTACTGGCACCGAGGACTATATAACTGCCGGCGGTGCTGATACCGCAGCCGACTACGGCTCCAGCCCCGGTTGTGACATAGTCTGCCCCCGTGGTGCCACTGGCTGTAATCGAGCCACTGACCTGTGCGTCAGCCCCGAGTGTGACGTAACCGGCACCCAGCGTGGTAATCGAGCCGCCAACTTTTGCATTAGCCCCCAGCACGACGTAGCCAGCACTCTGTGTGGTAATCGAGCCATTGATGACTGAATCAGCCCCAATCAGCACATAGCCCGTCACGGTGCTGACATTGCCACCCACCCCAGTTTGCTGAGGCGCCGGTGCTGCTGGCGGTGGAATGGTTGCGGCCTCTATGGAGACGAAGCCCGTTTCGGTACTGACGCTGCCGCCAATCCAACTGTCCGCGCCGACGGTCACGGCGCCGGCGCCCAAGGTTTTCATATTCGCATTCACAATCGAGCCGGCACCCAGCGTGGTCGCGCCGTTTATCACCAGGGTGAGATTGGCTATATTCCCCCCTGCGTTAACGAAAACGCCGGCACCGGTACCGAATTCACCGCTGGTAGTGACTGTGGCAGGTGTCGGTGCGTCAATGGTGACCGTATCGCCAGCGGCGAGCGAGAGCACGCCGCAGTCGTAACTTCCGCCACCATTGTCGACGCAACCTGGGGGCAGGAAACCGGGGAAAGTGTATGTTACAGCCTGTGCTGGCAGCGAGAGCAGCAACAGCGTCAAAAACACGGACGAGCGCTGTTTACTGATCCAGGGCAGCGGTCCAGTCAGAGCCCATACTTTGAAGAACTTGAAAAGTCGCATGAAATGCATACCTATCGCCTGAGTAGCAACTGACCCGGGTCGCGGTCGTTGAGGTTGAAGGTGTGCTGGTCGAATTTGATTCGCAGGTTCAGGTACAGGCCCTGGGCACGGTACGCAGCGCCGATGAAGTCAGGATCGACAAAGCCGCGCTGGTTGTAACCTACCGACAGCCAGGCATTGTCGGCCAGCTTGATACCCACCGACATGCCGAGCTGGTAGTCGCACGCATCGGTCTGCAACGAGCGCAGCATGCCGGTATGTAGGCCGATGTCCAGATGTTTGCCGAGGTCGTGCCGGGCCTCGATGCCGATCAGGTCGGTAAAGCCTTTGTAGGCGCTGCCGTCGATGCTGTCTTGCACATACTTGGCGCCATACTGCAGCGCGATCTGGGTGCTGCGGCTCGGCATCCAGTTGGCGTTGAGGTTGTTGATGAGCTTGCGCGTACGCAGGCGGACCACCACTGCATCTTGCGTGGACTCTTGCACATACTCCAGCCGGTCAAGCCAGATCCATCGGGTATTCAAGGGCCGGTGCGCATAACTCAGTCGGGTGTCGAGCTTGCGGCTGTTTCTGCTGCCATTGACCAAGCTGTAAGCCAACCCGGCGGCCACGCTGCGACCTTTCTCAAGGTTGCGCTGCGCGCCTAGCAACAGGTTGGTCTTGGTGTCGGCGACGCTACCGCGCCACTCAATGCGCGCATTGCTGCTCCAGTCCTGATTTTTGTAGGCCCCGCCCAGGAAAATTGCCGTGTAGTCAGCCGTCACGATACCGGGCGCGG
>NZ_CEYEMI010000005.1:104549-113132 GCF_982810325.1 Paraperlucidibaca sp. | reverse complement strand
CGTGGCAGTGTCGACAGCGATCCGACTATTGGGCTCGATACACCGCGCATCGGCCTCTCATTGCCGAAAGATTTGTCTGAGGCCGATGTCGATGCGCTGCTCGCTGCGCCTGATACTCAGACCTTAATTGGCCTGCGCGATAAAGCCATGCTTAAGCTCTTATATGCCTGTGGCTTGCGAGTGAGTGAGCTGGTTGGTTTGCCGCTGGCGGCGCTGAATTTGCCCGCAGGCTATTTGCGCGTGAAAGGTAAGGGCGAAAAAGAGCGTTTGGTGCCAATGGGCGAAGATGCGGTGATCTGGATACAGCGCTATATCGGCGAGGCCAGGGGCGAGTTGGTGCGTGATATCTCGGTGCCGGCGCTCTTTGTCACGGCGCGTGGCGGCGGCATGACACGCGAGAACTTTTGGCATTTGATTAAGCGTTACGCACTCATGGCCAACATCACGAGTAATGTTTCGCCACACACTTTGCGCCATGCTTTCGCCACACATTTGCTCAACCATGGTGCCGATTTGCGCGTGATTCAGCTCTTGCTCGGCCACAGCGACTTATCCACCACGCAGATTTACACCCACGTTGCCCGCGAGCGTCTGCAGCAACTGCACGCTGAGCATCATCCACGAGGCTGACGCCGAGCTTTGTTTCTCGTATGCTTAGCGACTATTCGTCAACGCCATCGCCGACTCGATGGTTAAGCACTTATGTATTCTCTGAGAGGCCAGCTGCATGCAAAAGCGAACAAAGAAATGGGGCATTGCCGCCGTAATCGCCACATCGATTGCCGCGACCGCGCTGTGGGTGCAAGCCGGTAGCAATGAAGAGTCGCAGATTCGTCAACGTCTAACGCAGGCCGTGCCGAAAGCCAACATTGTTTCAGTCACAGCCTCGCCTATTGCTGGTGTTTACGCTGTTGAGCTCGATGGCGGCACGATTTATGCCAGCGCTGATGGTCAGTATTTAATTCAAGGCGATATGCTGCAAGTTAAGGGCAAGGAAGTCGTCAATATCACTGATCAGGCTAAGTCTAAGCAGCGTCTTGTTTTGCTTAAAGGCATTGATAAGCGCGATGAGATAATTTTTCCTGCCAAAGGCAAGGCAAAGGCGGTGATTACTGTCTTTACGGATACCGATTGCGGCTATTGCCGTAAGTTACATGCCGAAGTGCCAGCGATGAATGCTAAGGGCATTGAGGTGCGCTATTTGGCCTATCCTCGTGACTTACCGCGCGTAGGTCCAAACGCGGGCACTGGCGCTCATATGACTGAAATTTGGTGCAATGCCAATCGTGCACAAGCACTAACTCTAGCTAAGCAGGGTCGCCCAGTGCCTGCCGGAAAAGCAGATTGCAAAGCACCTATCAGTGAGCAATTTGCCCTAGGTCGTCAAATGGGTGTAACGGGTACTCCGGCGATTTTTAATGAAAAAGGTGAGCAAATCGGTGGCTATATAACGGCTGATCGTGCGGCAACAATCCTTGGCCTGAACTAAGCCTTAAGTTCGACAAATTCATCTAGGGCGCTATACTATGCGCCCTTATTTCTGGGTCTGATAAGCGTCTTAATGCTTATTTTGGCTCTTATATTATTAGCTGGTGGCCCTGACTTGAACGCGACTAATTCGACCGTAAATAAGCCCGTCAATATCGGTATTGTTGGCCTAGGTACTGTGGGCGGTGGTGCTCTGCATTTGCTCCGCGCCAATGCAGCAGAGCTCTCACGCCGCACAGGCCGCGATATCGTGGTGTCGCATATAGGTGTGCGCCGTGAGCATCCCAACCTCGACTTGGCTGGCATCACCGTGAGCATGGATATTTTTGCCGTGGTCGATGATCCTGCAGTTGATATTGTCGTTGAAGTTATCGGTGGTATTACCGTTGCTCGAGAACTCGTGCTGCGCGCCATCGCCAATGGTAAGCATGTGGTTACCGCGAACAAATGGCTGCTAGCTGAGCATGGCAATGAGATTTTTACTGCTGCTGAAGCCAAGGGTGTGCATGTTGGCTTTGAGGCATCGGTCGCAGGCGGCGTGCCTATTATCAAGGTGTTGCGTGAAGGTTTGGCGGCTAACAATATCGAATGGCTGGCCGGCATCATCAACGGTACAGGCAACTATATTTTGACCGAAATGCGCGATAAAGGTCGTTCCTTTACCGATGCACTCGATGAAGCAAAAGCTCTGGGCTATGCCGAGGCCGATCCGACGTTCGATGTTGAAGGCATTGATGCGGCGCATAAGCTCACTATCATGGCCTCACTAGCTTTTGGTATCCCGTTGCAGTTTTCTAAAGTCTATACCGAAGGCTTGTCGCAGCTCACTCGTGATGATGTCATCTATGCTGAAGAGCTGGGCTTTCGCATCAAGCAGCTGGGCATGGCGCGTTACACACGCGAAGGCGTGGAACTGCGCGTGCACCCAACATTGATCCCGAATGACCGCCTGATCGCCCATGTGAATGGCGTGAAAAATGCCATCTTGGTGCAGTCCGATGCCGTTGGCACCACCATGTATTACGGTGCTGGCGCTGGTGCAGGCCCAACAGCTTCGGCCGTAGTCGCTGATATTGTTGATTTAGTGCGGTTATTGACGTCAGAGTCAGCGCCCAATGTCCCGCATTTGGCCTTTATGCCTCACGCGATCACCAATACGCCGATCTTACCGATGGAGTCGGTAGTGACCTCGTACTATCTGCGCTTGCAGGCCTATGACCGTGCCGGGGTGTTGGCCGATGTCACGCGCATTTTGAGCAATCACGACATCAATATCGAAGCCATTTTGCAGAAACCCATGCAGGAAGGCGGCTCGGTGCCCGTTATTATTTTGACCAAGCCTGTTGTTGAGCGCGAAATGAACCGCGCCATGGTAGAGCTTGAAGCACTTGATCACATCATTGGGTCAGTCACACGTATTCGTATGGAGTCTTTGGCATGAACGCAGGCAACCGCTATACCGGCTTAATTAATCGCTACCGTAGCCACTTACCGGTGACTGCCGACACGCGCATCATTTCTTTGGGTGAGGGCAATACGCCGTTAATTCGCCTGAAAAATATCCCAGCGTTGATTGGCAAAAATGTCGAAATTTATGTGAAATACGAGGGTCTGAACCCGACTGGCTCGTTTAAAGATCGCGGCATGACCATGGCTGTGACTAAGGCCGTGGAAGAGGGCTCGAAAGCGATTATTTGCGCCTCAACTGGTAATACCTCAGCTGCTGCCGCTGCCTATGCGGCACGCGCCGGCATCAAAGCCTTTGTGCTTATTCCAGAAGGCAAAATTGCCATGGGTAAGCTGGCACAGGCCATGATGTATGGCGCCATCACCCTGCAAATTCGCGGCAACTTCGACGATGGCATGGAGCTGGTTAAGCAAGTCGCGGCGCATGCGCCAGTGACTATCGTTAACTCGGTTAACCCCTATCGTCTGCAAGGTCAAAAAACTGCGGCTTTCGAAATTGTCGAAGAGCTTGGCCGCGCACCTGACTACCACTGTCTACCAGTCGGTAACGCCGGCAACATCACGGCGCATTGGATCGGCTATTGCGAATACTCCACGCCAGTTGGCGAAACTGTGACTCAGTCATGTAGTTTCTGTAATGGCAAATGCACTTTTGCTTGCGAGCCTGTGATCAGCAATCGTCCAAAAATGCTTGGCTATCAAGCCTCCGGCTCTGCGCCATTTGTGCGTGGCGGCCCAGTGAAAAATCCAGAAACCGTGGCCACTGCGATTCGCATCGGTAACCCGCAAAGCTACGATCAAGCACTGAAAGTGATGAGTGAGTCGGGCGGTTGGTTTGATGAACTCAGCGACCAAGAAATTCTCGATACTCAGCGCCTATTGGCGATGAGCGAGGGCATTTTCTGTGAGCCAGCGTCAGCCGCTTCTTTGGGTGGTGCTATTCGCGACATCAAGTCCGGCAAAATTGCTGAAGGTTCGGTCATCGTCTGCACACTGACTGGCAATGGCTTGAAAGATCCTGACACGGCCATTGGCCAGTGCCAAAGCTCGGTGCTGAAAACCATCGATGCTACTTTGGACCAAGTCCGCGATAGCATTCTGCAATCGATGGGTGTTTAAGCTGCCGAGCATTCAGCTTCAGTTAATCCCGTTATGAGCACGCCTCTGCGCTGGCAGCGGCGTGCTTTAAGTCATGCCGATCTGCCCTCTGTGCCGCCCTTGTTGGCTAGACTTTACGCTGCCCGTGGCGTGCGCACTGAGTCTGAGCTAGCGATGACGCTGGCTGCTTTGCAGCCAGCCAGCAGCCTTCATGGCTTAACTGCGGCAATAGAATTATTGGCTCAAGCTCTGCATGAGCAATGGCGCATCCTCGTGGTCGGCGATTTCGACGCCGATGGCGCGACCAGCACGGCGCTATCCTTACGTGCCTTGCGTGCCATGGGTGCGCAGCATGTCGACTACCTAGTTCCCAATCGTTTTACCTATGGCTATGGCCTCACGCCCGGCATCGTTGCGCTGGCGCTGAGCGAGAAGCAGCCGCAGCTCATCATCACCGTCGATAACGGTATTGCCAGTCATGAAGGCGTGGCGGCGGCACAGGCGGCGGGCGTGCGCGTGCTCATCACCGATCATCATTTGCCCGGCGCAACGCTGCCGCCGGCCGATGCCATCGTCAACCCGAACCAAGCCGATTGCGATTTTCCCAGCAAAGCTTTAGCCGGCGTTGGTGTGGTGTTTTACGTGCTCTCAAGTTTGCGCACGCGCTTACGCGACGATGGCTGGTTCGCCGCTCAAGGCATTGCTGAGCCTAATATGGCTAATTATCTAGACCTTGTGGCTTTAGGTACGGTGGCTGATGTGGTCGCGCTCGATGCCAATAATCGCCGCCTCGTGCAACAGGGCTTGGCGCGTATTCGAGCTGGGCGTTGCTGCCCTGGCATTACCGCTTTACTGCGTGTGGCTGAGCGTGATATCGCCAGTTTAGTAGCCAGTGATCTGGGCTTTGTTGTGGCGCCACGCCTCAATGCAGCAGGCCGCCTAGACGATATGCGCGAAGGCATTGAGTGCTTACTTTGCGATGATCCTGCTGAAGCCAAACGCATGGCGGAAGACCTTGATGCGCTGAACTTAGAGCGTCGCGAGATCGAAGCCGGTATGCAAAATGAAGCCATGGCGGCGATGCGCGAGCTGACCATCAGCGAAGAAAATTTGCCGCCCGGTTTAGTGCTTTACGACCGGCATTGGCATCAAGGTGTAATTGGTTTGTTGGCAGGGCGTATTAAAGAGCGCTTTCATCGGCCAACAGTCGCCTTTGCGCCGGCACAAGCACCAGCGTACGGCGAGATGCCCAGCGAGCTAAAAGGCTCGGCGCGTTCCATTCCTGGCGTGCATATTCGCGATGTGCTCGATGCCATGGCGACGAAAAATCCCGGCCTTATCACGCGCTTTGGTGGTCACGCCATGGCGGCCGGCATGAGCTTACCCAGCACGCAGCTGGCGGCATTTCGCCTAGCCTTCGAAGAAACCTTGCGCGAATGGGTTCCGCCTGAAGCTTATGACGCAGTTTTGCTCACCGATGGCGAGCTCAGTGCCTCTGAGCTGAATGAGCAAACGGCGTATTTGATTCGCGATGCCGGCCCTTGGGGTCAGGCCTTTCCTGAGCCCTTATTTGAAGGTGAGTTTTTGTGTCTTGGTCAGCGCTTACTTAAAGATAAACACATCAAATTCAGCCTCTGCCATCCAGAGAGCAATCGCGTCATCGATGGCATTGCTTTTGGCGTGGATAGGGCACTTTGGCCTAATCTCAAGTGCGAGCGAATTCGTGTTGCTTATCGCTTAGATATCAACCGTTTTCGCGGCATGGAGACGCTGCAATTGCGCATTGAGGCGATGCAGGCGCTGTAAGCTAGCTTTGCAAAGTGGCTTTACGCTGAGCTAATGCGCAGGCAGCACGCGCGCGCATTTTTCGCTACAATACCGCGCTTTACACGACGGCATTTTTAGCATCATGGAAATTAATCCCTACGTCCTCCGCATCAAAGACCTCACCGAGCGCACCGAGTCGCTCCGGGGGTATCTTTGACTACGACCTCAAGCAAGAGCGCTTAGAGGAAGTCACCCGCGAGCTTGAAGATCCCAAACTCTGGGATGAACCCGAAAAAGCCCAAGCCATTGGTAAAGAACGCAGCATGCTCGAAGGCGTGGTACTGACCATTGATCAGCTAACTAGTGGCCTTGTCGATACCAAAGAGCTGCTCAGCTTAGCCGTTGAAGAAGATGACGAAGACACGCTAGTCGATGTTGCCAGCGAGCTAGATGGCCTAGATAAGCTGGTCAGCGATCTAGAGTTTCGTCGTATGTTTTCTGGCGAGATGGACCCCAATAACTGCTTTATCGACATTCAATCCGGCTCTGGCGGCACTGAAGCGCAAGATTGGGCGAGCATACTCATGCGCATGTTTTTGCGTTGGGCCGACCGTCACGGTTTTAAAACCGAAGTGATGGAAGTTTCCGATGGTGAAGTTGCTGGCATTAAGTCTTGCACCATTCGTGTTGAAGGCGACTATGCCTTTGGTTGGTTGCGAACTGAGACTGGCGTGCATCGCTTAGTGCGGAAATCGCCATTCGATTCTGGCAACCGTCGTCACACCTCATTTTCGGCGGTGTTTATCTCGCCAGAAATTGATGACGACATCGAAATTGATATTAATCCATCCGATGTGCGTACCGACACCTACCGCGCTAGTGGCGCTGGCGGTCAGCACATCAACAAAACTGACTCTGCTGTGCGTTTAACCCACGAACCTACGGGCACCGTGGTGGCTTGTCAAAACGAACGCTCGCAACACGCCAACCGCGATCGCGCATGGAAAATGTTACGCGCCAGACTCTATGAGCTGGAAGTGATGAAACGCAATCAAGCCAAACAAGCGCTAGAAGACACCAAGGCCGACATTGGCTGGGGCCATCAGATTCGCTCCTATGTGCTCGATCAGTCGCGCGTGAAAGATTTGCGCAGCAATATTGAAAGTTCTAACCCGAACGCCGTGCTTGATGGCGATATCGATGAATTCATCCAAGCCTCATTAAAAATGGGCCTGTAAGCGGACGCCACCATGACAGATAAACCAGTAGAAAATACGCCACCAGTAGATATCAACAAACTCATGGCTGAGCGTAAGCAGAAGCTTGCTGTACTGCGCGAGGCTGGCCCGGTATTTCCAAATGACTTCCGCCGCGATGCTATCAGCAGTGACCTGCACACGCGCTTCGACGAGGCCACAACGGAAACCTTGGAAGCTGAGAAACCAGTTGTTTCAATTGCTGGCCGCATGATGCTGAAGCGCGTGATGGGCAAAGCTAGCTTCGCGACATTGCAAGATATGGGTGGGCGCCTTCAGATTTATGTTCAGCGCGATAGCATTGGTGAAGATGTTTACGCCGGCTTTAAACAGTCAGATTTAGGCGATATTTTTGGTGCTACCGGCTACCTATTTAAAACCCGAACCGGTGAGCTTTCGCTGCATGTAACGGAGCTGCGCTTATTGACCAAAGGTCTGCGTCCATTGCCTGATAAGTTTCATGGCATGGCTGATGTCGAGACTAAATATCGCCAGCGCTATGTCGACTTGATTGTTAGCGAAGACACGCGCCGTACCTTCCGCATTCGCTCGCAAGTAGTCGATGGCATTCGCCGCTTCATGGCTGCTCGCGACTTTATGGAAGTGGAAACACCGATGATGCATGTCATCCCCGGTGGTGCCGCCGCGAAACCGTTTAACACGCACCACAACGCACTCGACATGCCGTTGTTTCTGCGTATCGCGCCTGAGCTGTATTTGAAGCGCCTAGTCGTTGGCGGTTTCGAGCGCGTGTTTGAAATCAATCGCAACTTCCGCAATGAAGGTGTGTCGACGCGCCACAACCCAGAATTCACCATGATCGAGTTCTATCAGGCCTATGCCGATTACAACGATCTCATGGACCTTACTGAAGATATGCTGCGCACCCTCGCTACCGATATTTTGGGTAGCACCGATGTGCCATATCAGGGTGAGGTCTTTGACTTCGGCGGTAAGTTCGATCGTTTATCGATGGTCGACTCCATTCTGAAATACAACCCGCATTTAACCCGTGAGCAGCTTTGGGATTATGACCAGGCGGCCGAAATCGTGCGTTCACAGCTGAAAATGGATGTGAAGTCGATTTGGGGTGTTGGCAAATTGCATACGCTGATTTTCGAAGAGACCGTGGAGACGCAGCTGCGCCAGCCCACCTTTATCACTGAGTATCCGGCCGAAGTTTCACCTTTGGCCCGCCGTAATAATGATAACGAGTTCATTACCGATCGTTTTGAGTTCTTCATTGGTGGGCGTGAAATCGCCAATGGTTTCTCTGAGCTTAATGACGCTGAAGATCAGGCTGAGCGCTTCATGCAGCAGGTGCGTGAGAAAGAAGCGGGCGATGATGAGGCCATGCACTACGATGCCGACTTCATTCGTGCGCTGGAGTACGGCATGCCGCCTACGGCGGGCGAGGGTATTGGTGTTGACCGCTTGGTGATGCTGTTTACTGATTCAGCCAGCATTCGCGATGTGATTTTGTTTCCGCATATGCGGCCTGAGGTTT